>NZ_ANKP01000040.1:0-36592 GCF_000319775.1 Cupriavidus sp. HMR-1 | reverse complement strand
GACCACCCGTCCGGCCGATGCCGGCACCGGCACCAGCGCCGCCGCCAGTTCCACCGTTGCCGGCAAGACCCCGGAGAAGCCTGCCGCGCGTCCGGCCGAGAAGCCGGTGGCCGACCCGATCGCGGAGATTGCCCAGGCCGATGCCAACAAGGTGGGATACCTGCTGCAGGTAGGGGCGTTCCGGTCGCAGGATGACGCCGATCGTCAGAAAGCCAACCTGGCCATGCAGGGTTTCGAGGCCAAGGTGACGGATCGCGATGTCAACGGCGTGAAGATGTATCGCGTTCGACTGGGACCGTTCAACCGCATCGACGACATGAACCGCGCACGTGACCGCCTGCAATCGGCCGGTTTCGAAGCCTCGGTGATCCGCTTTACCAAGCAGTAACAGGTTCGCGGCGGCAGGCGGTGAACCGCGCGCCGCCGCCGTGGTCATAGCCTGAGATCCGGGCCCGGCCGGGCGCTGGACAACGCA
The DNA here is from genome assembly GCF_000319775.1 of Cupriavidus sp. HMR-1. Taxonomy (NCBI): domain Bacteria; kingdom Pseudomonadati; phylum Pseudomonadota; class Betaproteobacteria; order Burkholderiales; family Burkholderiaceae; genus Cupriavidus; species Cupriavidus sp. HMR-1. The sequence continues at coordinate 36,117 of NZ_ANKP01000040.1, read as the reverse complement.
ATCCGCTGCTTCGCTGTACCCTTGCATACCCTCGATAAACCGGAAGGCCCTTCGAACATGAAGAAAATCGCCGCACTGCTTGCCACCGTTGCCGCTGTCAGCGGCCTGCTGATGACCGCGCCCGCCGCCATGGCCGCGCCGACGGAAGGCAAGGACTACACGGTCCTGAAATCGCCGCAGCCCGTGCCGGCCGGCAAGATCGAGGTGACCGAGTTCTTCTGGTACGGCTGCCCGCACTGCTACGACTTCGAGCCCGAGCTCGAGGCGTGGGTCAAGAAGCAGGGCAAGGACGTGGTGTTCAAGCGCGTGCCGGTGGCGTTCCGCGACGACCTGCTGCCCCACACGAAGATCTTCTATGCGCTGGAAGCCATGGGCAAGCTGGACGCGATGCACACCAAGGTGTTCGACGCGATCCACAAGCAGCGCAAGCGCATGCTGACCACCGACGAAATCGCCGATTTCATGGCCCAGAACGGCATCGACAAGAAGCAGTGGCTGGACACCTACAACTCGTTCTCGGTGACTACCAACTCGCAACGTGCCAACAAGATCGCCGACGCCTACAAGATCGACGGCGTGCCGACCGTGGTGGTGCAGGGCAAGTACGAGACCTCGCCTTCGATCGCAGGCACCAAGGCTGGCGCCATCCAGGCCATGGACTTCCTGGTCACGGGCGTGCGCGACAAGAAGCTCTGATCGCCGCGATCTGACCGACGACGGCCCGGCGTACCGTGTGGTGCGCCGGGCCGTTCTGCTTTGGAATCTCCGACTTCGCTATATTGACGCGATGCAACCACAGAAAATCTTTATCACCGGCGCCTCCAGCGGCATTGGCCAGGCGCTGGCACGCGCGTACGCGGAGCAGGGCGCCACGCTTGGCCTGGTCGGCCGGCGCGAGGATGCGCTCAGGGCGTTCGCGGGCACGCTGCCCAATCCCGACGCCGTGCGCGTCTATGCCGTGGACGTTCGCGATGTCGACGCCATGGGGGCCGCGGCCGCCGATTTCCTTGCGAACGTGGGCTGTCCCGACGTCGTGATCGCCAACGCGGGCGTCTCGGTGGGTACCGTGGCCAGCGAGCGCGAGGATCTGGAGGTGTTCCGCGCGGTCATGGACACCAACTGGTTTGGCACGCTGACTACGTTCCAGCCATTCCTCGGGCCGATGCGCGAGCAGCCGCCCGGTGCCGACGGATGGCGTGGCACGCTGGTCGGCATCGCCAGCGTGGCCGGGGTGCGGGGATTGCCCGGCGGCGGGGCCTACAGTGCATCGAAATCGGCGGTGATCAAGCTGCTGGAGAGCCTGCGACTCGAACAGGCGCACGAGAAGATTCGCGTGGTGACGATTGCACCGGGTTACATCCGCACGCCAATGACGTCGCACAACCCGTACCGGATGCCATTCCTGATGGATGCCGAGGTGTTCGCCCAAAAAGCGGTGCGGCGAATTGCCGCAGGCAGCCGCTTCGCGGTGATCCCCTGGCAGATGGGTGTTGTGGCTTCGCTGCTGCACCTGATGCCGCGCTGGCTTTACGACGCGCTGTTCGCGCGCGCGCCGCGCAAGCCGCGCCGCCCCCGGGACGCATGATGTGGACCGACGCAGGCGGGCAGGTACATGAGGCGGCATCCGGCGATGTCCGTATCGCATCGCTCGTGCCATCGATCACCGAACTGCTGTTCGATCTCGGCTTGGCTGACCAGCTTGTGGCGCGTACCGGCTTCTGCATTCATCCGGAGCCGGCAGTGCGCGCCGTTGCCAAGGTCGGCGGCACCAAGGATGTGAAGCTCGATCGCCTGCGCGCACGGGCTCCGACGCACGTGGTGGTCAATATCGATGAAAACCGTCGGGAGACCGTCGACGAAATCCGCACCTTCGTGCCGCACGTGATCGTCACCCATCCGTGTGCGCCAGAAGACAACTTCGCGCTTTACCGGCTGCTGGGCGGCATCTTCGGCCGCCGGCCGCAAGCCGAAGCGCTGGTGGGGCAGTTACGCGGTGAACTCGATGCCATCCAGGCGCAAACCTGGCCGGCCCGGCGCGTGCTCTATGCGATCTGGCAAGACCCCTGGATGACGGTGTCGCGCGCGACCTATATCAGCCGGATGCTGGCGCTGGTGAACTGGGCGACGTGGCCCGATGACGCAGATACGTCGGACACGCCGGCCGCCTGCGTTGACGGCGACTGCAGCCGCCCGAACGCGCCGGGCGAGCGCTATCCGACCTTCCGCTGGAGCGACGCGCTAGTGCGCGAGCTGGATGCCGTGCTGTTGTCGACCGAACCCTATCGCTTTACCGAGGATCATGCCGATGCGCTGGAGCGGCAGATCGGCAAGCCGGTATTGCTGGTCGATGGAGAGATGCTGTCGTGGTACGGCAGCCGCGCCGTGGCCGGCGCGCGCTACCTCAGGTCATTGGCCCAGGGCTTCTGATCAGCCCGCCTTCTTGAACCGGATCACCCCGTCGTCACCTACCACGCGCACCAGCTCGCCGCGGTGCCACAGCGCGTGCAGGTGGGCCAGCGCCTCGCCGATCGCAAACGTGAGCTGGTGAATGTCGAACTGGCGACGGAAGATCACGCTGACGATGTCGTGCGCGTTGCAGGGCTTTTCCGCGCACGCGGCCAGCGTTTCGGCCAGACGATCGACGTGGTGTTCGCGAAGCTGGTTGATGCGAGTGTGAAGATTGCGGAACGGACGACCGTGCGACGGCAGGATCAGCACATCCTTCGGCAGGCCTTCGTACTTGCTGAGCGAGTCCAGGTAGAGCTGCAGCGGATTGGCTTCCGGCTCCATGTCGAACACGCTGACGTTGGTCGAGATACGCGGCAGCACCATGTCGCCGGAAATCAGCACGTTGGTGGCCGGGTTGAACAACGCAACGTGCTCCGGCGCATGGCCGTAACCGGTGATCACGCGCCACGACGCGGTGGCCGGGTCCGCCCCGATCTTGACCGTGTCGCCATCTATCAGTCTGCGGTACTGGGTGGGCAGGTCTGGCACCAGCGACGGGTAGTAGCTCTTGCGGGCCCGCAGCTTTTCGAGGTTGTCGGGATCGACCATGCCGTGACGGGCGAAGTGGCTGGCCGCGAAGTCGCCGCCCGCGTTCGAGCCGACGCCCGAGCCGCCGGCCATCACGCGCGCCGACATGTAGTCACCCAGGCTCATCCACAGCCGCACATCCCAGTGCTTGCAGAGCCAGTGCGCCAGGCCGACGTGGTCGGGGTGGCAGTGCGTGACCAGCACGCGCAGCACGGGCAGGCCTTCGAGTTCGTTGGCGAAAATGGTTTCCCAGTGCGCCTTGATGGTGTCGTTGGTGATGCCGCAGTCCACGATCGTCCAGCCGTCGCGCCCGTCGATACGGTCACGCAGCAGCCAGAGGTTGATGTGGTCCAGCGCGAACGGTAGCGGCATGCGCAGCCAGTACACGCCAGGTGCGACTTCCTGCCGGGTGCCCGGTTCGGGCATGGTTTCGCCAAACGGGTATTGGAGCTGGTGTTCGAGTGCGTTCATGGGGCTGTCTCTGGTCGTTATAAGGCGCTAGACTTGACGCTAACGTTAACGTCAATTCGCTCTGCTTGTTCGTCATCTTAGACGAAAACTTGATTGCGCAACGAACGATCGTTCACTTTTTCCGGACGCACCATGTCGGCTCAGCCAACAACCGTTACCTACACGATTACCGATCTCGCGCGCGAGTTCGACATTACACCGCGCGCGATACGATTCTACGAGGACCAGGGCCTGCTGGCGCCTGATCGCGAAGGGCCGAGCGGCCGGCGGCGTGTCTACAACAACCGTGAGCGCACCCGGTTGAAGCTGACGCTGCGCGGCAAGAGGTTAGGGCTCACTCTCAATGAGATCCGCGAAATTCTGGATCTGTACGAGTCTCCGCGCGATACCACTCCCCAACTCGAGCGCTTCCTGCATCTCCTGGCCGGCCACCGTGGCACGCTCGAGCGCCAGTTGGAAGACCTGCAGGCGCAGCTTGCCGAGATCGATCAGCACGAGCGTCAGTGCCAGGCGCTGCTGGCTGCCCAACATGCGAAGAACGCGGGCAACAAGACTCCCACAGCCTGAGATTGCCGCCCCGGCGGCACACCATACGACTTCTAATTGACGTTTACGTAAACGTCAATAAAATAGCCGACACCGACCTCATCGAACCCATCGAACCAACAGGAGACACCACCATGACCGAACTACCCGGCCTGAAATTCGACCTTGGCGAAGACATCGAGATGCTGCGCGAATCGGTGCGCAACTGGGCGCAGGCCGAACTGGCACCGCGCGCCGCGGAGATCGACCGGACCGACCAGTTTCCGATGGATGCCTGGCGGAAGATGGGCGACCTGGGCGTGCTGGGCATCACGGTGGCCGAGGAGTACGGCGGCGCCAACATGGGCTACCTGGCCCATATGATCGCGATGGAGGAAATCAGCCGCGCGTCGGCGTCGGTCGGCCTGTCGTACGGCGCCCATTCGAACCTGTGCGTGAACCAGATCCACCGCAACGGCACGGCGGCCCAGAAGGCGAAGTACCTGCCGAAGCTGGTTTCGGGCGAATGGATCGGCGCGCTGGCCATGAGCGAGCCGAACGCCGGATCGGACGTGGTCAGCATGAAGCTGCGCGCCGATTTCAAGGGCGACCGCTACGTGCTCAACGGCACCAAGATGTGGATCACGAACGGGCCGGACTGCGACGTGCTGGTGGTCTACGCCAAGACCGAGCCGGACCTGGGCGCGCGCGGCATGACCGCCTTCATCGTCGAGAAGGGCATGAAGGGCTTCTCGGTGGCCCAGAAGCTGGACAAGCTCGGCATGCGCGGTTCGCACACTGGCGAACTGGTGTTCCAGGACGTGGAAGTGCCGGTCGAGAACATCCTCGGGGCCGAGAATGGTGGCGCCAAGGTGCTGATGAGCGGCCTGGACTACGAGCGCGCCGTGCTGTCGGGCGGCCCGGTCGGCATCATGCAGGCTTGCATGGACGTGATCACGCCGTACATCCATGATCGCAAGCAGTTTGGCCAGAGCATTGGCGAGTTCCAGCTGATCCAGGGCAAGGTGGCCGACATGTACACCACGCTGCAGGCCGCGCGCAGCTATCTGTACACCGTGGGCAAGAACCTGGACTCGCTGGGCACGGACCACGTGCGCCAGGTCCGCAAGGACTGCGCCGCAGTGATTCTGTACACGGCAGAGAAGGCCACGTGGATGGCAGGTGAGTCGGTGCAGATCCTGGGCGGTAACGGCTACATCAACGAATATCCGGTCGGCCGCCTGTGGCGTGATGCCAAGCTGTACGAGATTGGTGCGGGCACTTCGGAGATCCGCCGCATGCTGATTGGCCGCGAATTGTTCTCCGAAACGATGTAATCCGCCCAGTCGACAGAAAAGTGCTTCATGAGGCGTTCGGCGCCGCCATTGGGCCGGCACCGAACGCCTTTACAATCTCAACATCGCCGCCTGCCCGATTCTCACAGTCTTCGAGCCCTCCGAGCCATGTCCCACTTCCCCAAGCTGCTCTCGTCGCAGATTGCCTACGATGTGGCACGGACCATGCTGGATGGCTTCGACAAGCACTACCGGCTGTTCCGCGAAGTCAGCATCGAGGCCAAGGCGCGCTTCGAGGCCGGTGACTGGCATGGCCTGCAGCAACTGCAACGGGACCGCATCGCGTTCTACAACCAGCGCGTGCACGAAACCATCGTGACGCTCCAGGACGAGTACGACGCGGAGGACATCGAGGACGAGATCTGGCAGCAAATCAAGCTGCACTACATCGGCCTGCTGACGAACCATCACCAGCCCGAACTGGCCGAGACGTTCTTCAACTCGGTCTTTACGCGGATCCAGCACCGCTCGTACTTCAACAACGATTTCATCTTCGTGCGCCCCGCGATCTCGACCGAGTACATCGAGAACGAGGAGTCACCGATCAAGCCGACCTACCGCGCCTACTACCCGGGCAGCCGCGAGGGCATGGCGGCCTGCTTCGAGCGGATCGTGAACAACTTTCAGCTCGAGCGTCCGTTCGAGGATCTCAAGCGGGATGCCGGCTATGTGGCCCGCGCGATCACCGAGCACTTCGGCGAATTCCGCATTGCGCCGAATTTCCAGGTGCATACGCTGTCGTCGCTGTTCTTCCGCAACAAGACCGCATTCGTCATTGGCCGCGTGATCAACGGCGACCATACCTATCCACTGGTGGTGCCGATCATTCACGCGGCATCGGGCAAGCTCGTGCTGGACACTGTGCTGCTGCACCGGGAGCAGATCCTGATCCTGTTCTCGTTCGCGCACGCCTACTTCATGGTCGACATGGAGATCCCGTCGGCCTACGTGACCTTCCTGCGAGACCTCCTGCCGCGCAAGTCGCGCGCGGAGATCTATACCTCGCTGGGTTTGCAGAAGCAGGGCAAGAACCTGTTCTATCGCGACTTCCTGCATCATCTGCAGCATTCGTCGGACAAATTCATCAGCGCGCCGGGCATCAAGGGGCTGGTGATGCTGGTGTTCACGCTGCCGTCGTTCCCATACGTGTTCAAGGTGATCCGCGATTTCTTCCCGGCGCCGAAGGAGACCACGCGCGAACTGGTGAAATCGAAATACCAGCTCGTCAAGCAGCATGACCGCGTGGGCCGCATGGCCGATACGCTCGAGTACTCCGATGTGGCGTTCCCGCTGTCCCGCTTCGACGACGCGCTGGTGCGCGAGCTGGAGCAGCACGCGCCGTCGATGATCGAGTACCAGCGCAGCAAGCAGGGCGAGGACGAGATCGTCGTGCGCCATGTCTATATCGAACGCCGCATGACGCCGCTGAACATCTGGCTTCAGGAGGGAACGGACGAGCAGGTGGATCACGGCATCCTCGAATACGGCAACGCCGTCAAGGAACTGATCGCCGCGAACATCTTCCCCGGCGACATGCTTTACAAGAATTTCGGCGTAACCCGCCACGGCCGCGTGGTCTTCTACGACTACGACGAGATCGAGTATCTGACCGACTGCAACGTCCGCCGCGTGCCCGCCCCGCGCAACGAGGAAGAGGAAATGTCCGGCGAGGTGTGGTACACCGTACGTCCGCACGACATTTTCCCGGAGACCTACGGCACATTCCTGCTGGGCGATCCGCGTGTGCGCGCCGCTTTCATGCGGCATCACCCCGATTTCTTTGACGCTGCGATGTGGCAGCACCACAAAGACCGGCTCCTGGCCGGCCATGTCCATGACTTTTTTGCGTACCACAGCCAAGAACGCTTCATCCACCGCTACGGGTCCGGCGCAACCGGCCCCGCAACTGAAGAACCAAGGAGGGCAGCATGAGTGACGCCATCGCCCAGCTGTTCCGCAACAACCGCGAATGGGTAGACCGCGTCAACGCGGAAGACCCGGCCTTCTTCACGCGCCTGGCCAACCAGCAGGCCCCCGAGTACCTGTGGATCGGTTGTTCCGATTCGCGCGTGCCGGCTAACCAGATTCTTGGCCTGGCGCCGGGCGAGGTCTTCGTTCATCGCAATATCGCCAACGTGATTTCGCACAGCGATCTGAATGCGCTGTCGGTGCTGCAGTTCGCCGTCGATGTGCTCAAGGTTCGCCACGTCACCGTGGTAGGCCACTACGGCTGCGGCGGCGTGAAGGTGGCGCTCAAGCGCGAGCGTGTCGGCCTGGCCGACAACTGGCTGCGCCACGTGCAGGATGTGGCCGACAAGCACGCGGGCTATCTGGGCACCGTGCTGCGCGAGGACGACGCGCATACCCGCCTGTGCGAGCTGAACGTGATCGAGCAGGTCAACAACGTCTGCCAGACCACCGTGCTCCAGGATGCCTGGGCGCGCGGTCAGGCCGTCACGGTGCATGGCTGGGTCTACGGTGTGTCCGACGGTCTGCTGCGCGATCTCGGCATGGCCGCCAGCAACAACGACGAACTGCACGCGCAGATTGCAGCCGCACTGCGCCAGTACGGCGATCCGCCACAAGCATCGATTCGCTGATTTCAACCCACGAAGCTCCACCCCTGCTTCAGGAGACAGACATGCAGAAGGACCCAGTCGTTATCGTTTCCGCGGTGCGTACCCCGATGGGTGCGTTCCAGAGTGAACTGAGCAGTCTGATGGCGCCGCAGCTTGGCGCCGCCGCGATACGCGCGGCGGTCGAGCGCGCGGGCATCAAGCCTGAGCAGGTGGAGGAGGTGGTGTTCGGCTGCGTGCTGCCAGCCGGACAGGGGCAGGCGCCCGCCCGACAGGCCGCGCTTGGCGCGGGCCTGCCGCTCGACGTGGCGTGTACCACCGTCAACAAGATGTGCGGCTCCGGCATGCGTGCGGCGATGAGCGTCTACGACGGCCTGCTGGCCGGATCGTTCGATATCGCGGTGGCCGGCGGCATGGAAAGCATGACCAACGCGCCATACCTGGTGCCGAAGGCGCGTGGTGGCTATCGCATCGGCCACGGCATGATCTACGACCACATGATGCTGGACGGCCTGGAAGATGCGTACGACAAGGGCCGGGCCATGGGCACCTTCGGCGAGGACTGCGCCGCCAAGTACCACTTCACGCGCGAACAGCAGGATGCGTTCGCGATGGAGTCGGTGCGCCGCGCCCAGCGTGCCACCGAGCAGGGCGACTTCCGCTGGGAGATCGTGCCGGTGACGGTGTCGGGCAAGGGTGGCGATACCGTCATCGACACCGATGAGGGGCCGCGCCGCATCAAGGTTGACAAGATCCCGTCGCTGAAGCCGGCGTTTGCCAAGGACGGCACGATCACCGCCGCGTCGTCGTCGTCGATCAATGACGGCGCCTCGGCGCTGGTGATGATGCGCGAATCCACCGCGAAATCGCTCGGATTGCAGCCAATCGCCCGAATGCTCGGCCATACGTCCCACGCGCAGGCGCCGGGCTGGTTCACCACCGCGCCGGTGGAGGCCATCGCCAAGCTGTATCGCAAGCTCGACTGGACCACCGGCAGCGTCGATCTGTTCGAAATCAACGAGGCCTTTGCCGTGGTGCCGATGGCCGCGATGCACGATCTCGACATTCCGCGCGACAAGGTCAACATCCACGGCGGCGCATGTGCGCTGGGCCATCCGATCGGCGCTTCCGGCGCACGTATCATGACCACGCTGATCGGCGCGTTGCGCAAGACCGGCGGCAAGCGCGGCGTGGCCAGCCTCTGCATCGGCGGCGGCGAAGCCACGGCGGTCGGCATCGAACTCTACTGACGTTACTGACTTTCCCGACGCACTCGCAACCATCCACAGGAGGCTGACCATGCCCACCGTTCTCGTCCTCGGCGCCTCGCGCGGCCTGGGTCTCGAATTTGTCCGGCAGTACCGCGCCGATGGCTGGCGCGTCATCGCCGCCGCGCGTAGCGACGAGGGCGTTGCTGCGCTCACGGCGCTCGGCGCGGAAGCGCACAAGCTCGACCTGACCGACGCGGCCGCCGTGGCGGGGCTCGCCTGGAAGCTCGATGGCGAGACGCTGGATGTGGCGATCTACAACGCCGGCGTGATCGGCCCGCGTTCGGAAACGGCGGAGCCGGTGACCCGCGAGGAATTCGACGCGGTGATGCACACCAACGTGCTCGGTCCGATGATGGCGCTGCCGGTGCTGCTGCCGTTCGTCGAATCCGGCAATCACGGCCGCGGTGGCGTGCTGGCAGTGCTGTCGTCGCGCATGGGCAGCATCGGCGCGATGGACAGCAACCGTAGCTGGCTCTATCGCGTGAGCAAGGCATCGGTGAACGCCGCGCTGAAGTCCATTTCGCTCGATGCGCGCCATGCGATCTGCGTGGCACTGCATCCGGGCTGGGTGCAGACCGACATGGGTGGCCCGAAGGCCGACCTCACGCCGCAGCAGAGCGTGGCGGGTATGCGCCGCGTGCTGGCCGGCGTAGCGCGTCACGATAACGGCAGCTTCCACAACTACGACGGTACGTCGATTCCCTGGTAAGAGACCCGGTAACAACATGCTGCTGACACCTGAACAGGAAATGATCCGTGACGCCGTGCGGCAGTTCGCGCAGGATGTCATCGCACCGCAGGCCGCCCGATGGGATCGCGACAAGACGTTCCCGAAGGACGTGCACAAGGAGCTGGCGCGTCTGGGTGCCTACGGCGTGGCCGTGCCCGAAGCCCTTGGCGGCGCCGGGCTCGACTATCTGTCGCTCGCGCTGATCCTGGAAGAGATCGCGGCCGGAGATGGCGGCACCTCCACCGTCATCAGCGTCAACAACTGCCCGGTGTGCAGCATGTTGATGGCCTTCGCCAGCGATGCGCAGAAGCAGCAGTGGCTGGTGCCGCTGGCGCAAGGTGACATGCTCGGCGCGTTCTGCCTGACCGAGCCGCACGTCGGTTCCGACGCATCGGCGCTGCGCACCACGGCCACGCGCGATGGCGACCACTACGTGCTCAACGGTGTGAAGCAGTTCATCACCAGTGGCAAGCATGCCGACGTGGCGATCGTGATGGCCGTGACCGACAAGGCCGCGGGCAAGCGCGGCATCAGCGCGTTCCTGGTGCCGACGTCAACCCCCGGCTATATCGTCGCGCGTCTGGAGGAAAAGCTGGGCCAGCACTCTTCCGACACCGCGCAGATCGTGTTCGAGAACTGCCGGATTCCGGCCGCGAACATGCTTGGCGAGGAGGGCGCGGGCTACAAGATGGCGCTCTCCGGTCTCGAAGGCGGTCGCATCGGTATCGCGTCGCAAAGCATCGGCATGGCGCGCGCGGCATTCGAGGCGGCGCTGGTCTACGCCAAGGAGCGCGAGAGCTTCGGGCAGCCGCTGTTCCAGCACCAGGCCGTGCAGTTCCGGCTTGCCGATATGGCGACGCAGATCGATGTGGCGCGCCAGATGGTGTGGCATGCCGCATCGCTCAAGGATGCCGGCCGGCCCTGCCTGAAGGAAGCGGCCATGGCCAAGCTGTTCGCCAGCGAGATGGCCGAGCGGGTATGCTCGGATGCCATCCAGGTGTTCGGCGGGTACGGCTACGTGACCGATTTCCCCGTCGAACGCATCTATCGCGATGTGCGCGTATGTCAGATCTATGAAGGGACCAGCGATATCCAGAAGATCCTGATCGCCCGCGCGCTTGGCTGACAGGCATCTCGAATACGAATACGAATACGAACACGAGTATCCGCACTTTCCTCAACCGTTGTCTGTGAACCGGAGCCTTTGCGATGACCGCCCCCATCGACTTCTACTTCGATTTCTCCTCGCCCTATGGCTACTTCGCCAGCACGCGCATCGACGATATTGCCCAGAAGTACGGCCGCTATGTGATCTGGCATCCGATCCTGCTCGGCGTGGTGTTCAAGACAACCGGCTCGTCGCCGCTTCCCAGCATTCCGCTCAAGGGCGATTACTGCTGGCGCGATTTTGAGCGGACCTCGGAATTCAACCATATCGACTACAAGCGGCCCACGCATTTCCCACTGCCGACGCAACATGCAGCGCGCGCGATGCTATGGCTGCAGAACAACCACGGTGCGGATGTGGCCACGGCGTTTGCCAAGGCCGTGTATCGCGCGCTGTTTGTCGACGACATCAACATTGCCGAACCCGCCGAGCTGGCGAAGCTGGCCGAACCGCTCGGCGTCGACCCGATCGCCATGAATGAAGGCGCCAACAACTACCAGATCAAGGACCAGCTCAAGGCCGAGATCGACGTGGCGATGGCCAAGGGCGTGTTCGGCTCGCCGTTCGTGATCGTCGACGGCGAACCGTTCTGGGGCTTCGACCGCTTCGACCAGGTCGAGGCCTATCTGAAGAGCCGGCGGCAGACCGAACTGCGCGCCGTCGGCGGTAACGAACTCAACAAGGAAAAGAAACCCGCATGACCGCAGCAAACCAGGCCGCACGCTTCGATTGCGTGATTTTCGATTGTGACGGCGTGCTCGTCGATAGCGAACCGATCGTGCATCGCGTGCTCAATCGCGTGCTGAACGAGATTGGCATCGAGATCACGCTCGAGGAATCCATGAAGTGGTTCCTCGGACGGGCGGTGCGTGACGAGCTTGGCAATATCGAGGCGCGCCTGGGCAAGCCATTGCCCAGGAATTTCCTGTCCGAGTGGTTCGTGCGTCGCGACGCGGCGCTCATCGAGGAACTGGAAGCCGTGCCGCACGTCCGTCAGGCGATCGAAGCCATCAAGGCACGTGGCCTGCCGGTGTGCGTGGCGTCCGGCGCCGACCGCATCAAGGTCAAGCTGCAGTTGAACCACACGAAGCTGGTGGAACTGTTCACCGACGATGCCGCGCGCGAGCACATCTTCTCGGCCACCGAGGTGGAGCACAGCAAGCCCGCGCCCGATGTGTACCTGCTGGCCGCGCGCACGATGGGCGTCGATCCGTCGCGCTGCGCGGTGATCGAGGACAGTCCCACCGGCGCCACGGCGGGCGTCGCTGCCGGCATGACGGTGTTTGGCTACGCCGCGAGCACCAACGCCGACGCCTTGCGCGCGGTCGGCGTGACGACGATCTTCACTGACATGCGCCAGTTGCCGGGGCTGATCGGATGACGAACAAGCGTCGGGCCGGCGCAGGCCCGGCACCGTGCCCCTGCGGCAACGGCGCCTACGACACGTGCTGCGGCCGCTTCCATCGCGGCGAGGCATCGCCACCCACGGCGGAGGCGCTGATGCGGTCGCGTTACAGCGCCTATGTGCTGGGTGACGCGAGCTGGCTGCGCCAGACCTGGCACGCGTCGACCTGCCCGCAGGACCTCTCGGCCGATCCCGGCACGAACTGGCTCGGGCTGACCGTGAAGTCCCACGCGCAGCAGGACGCCACGCATGCCACAGTCGAGTTCGTCGCACGCTACAAGGTGGGTGGCCGCGCGCACCGGCTGCATGAGCTGAGCCGTTTTGTATTCGAGTCGCGTGAGCCGGGCGAAGCGTCGCGCTGGCTCTACGTGGATGGTGACCTGCACGAACCGGCCTGACCGGCGCTGCAATGCATCCTGGCGAATTGCGCCAGTAACGTTTTCTGAAGAAGGTTGGTTGTGAAGTCTCGTGTCGTCTCCTCCATCTGCGGCATCGCAGCCGCGCTCGCTGGCCTGATCTGGTGCGCGACGGCCATCGCTCAGGTGGCTCTGCCCGCGCATACGATCGAGCAGGTCGTGATGGTGCCGAAGGTCGGCGCGGAGGACACGGTGGACCTGGAAACGACGATCTTCCGGCCACCCGGCGAAGGACGCCGGCCGCTCGTGGTGATCAACCACGGCAAGACGCCGGGCAAACCGGCGTTTCAGCGGCGCGCGCGCTTTGCCGCGCAGACCGCCGAATTCGTGCGGCGCGGTTTCGTGGTGGCGCTGCCGATGCGGCAAGGCTTTTCGAAGTCTGGCGGCAAGTACGTCGGCGGAAGCTGCGATGTCGGCGCGAACGGCATGGCGCAGGCCGAGGATGTGATCGCCGCGCTCGATTACCTCGTGGAGCAGCCCTACGTGGACCCGACGCGCATCGTCGTCATTGGCCAGTCGTTTGGCGGCCTGTCGACCATGGCGCTGTCCACGATCGGCTATCCGGGCGTGGTCGGCGTGATCAACTTCGCCGGCGGGCTGCGCAATGAAAGCTGCAGCGGATGGGAAAACAACCTGGTCGATGTGTTCGGCGACTACGGCCGCGGCGCGCGCTATCCGTCGCTCTGGATCTATGGCGACAACGACCGCTTCTGGCCGTGGCCGTTGCCGGAGCGGATGTTCAACAGCTACAAGGCCAACGTGAGCGGCGCGGCAAAGGACACGCGCTTTGTCGACGTCGGCGAGTTCGATGGCGATTCGCACCAGCTTTTCAGCGACAGCGCGGGCATCGCCGTATGGCTGCCAGAGGTGGAAGCCTTCTTCCGCGACCACGGCCTGCCTTTCGACGTGCAGCCGCCGGAGTCCGAGCCCGTCACGCGTGGCGTGACCAGCAACCGGCGCCAGAAATCCTGAGTTGGCCGGATTCGACGGAATTCGGCCCCGTCCATTACACATCCGTTTCTCGGAGGAGACATGCAATTCACCACGCTTACGGTTACCGCTGAACGTCACGTCGCGACGGTCACGCTCAATCGGCCCGACGTCCGCAACGCATTCAACGAGACGGTCATCGCGGAACTGACCGGCGCGTTCCGTGCGCTTGGCGATACGCCCGACGTGCGTGCGATCGTGCTGGCGGGTAACGGCCCGGCCTTCTGTGCCGGCGCGGACCTGAACTGGATGAAGAAGATGGCCGGTTACTCGAATGACGAGAACCGCGCCGACGCGCTGACGCTGGCGCAGATGCTGCACACGATCTGGTCCTGCCCGAAGCCCGTGATCGCGCGTGTGCACGGCGATACCTATGCCGGTGGCGTGGGTCTGGTGGCGGCGTGCGATGTGGCGGTAGCGGCCGAGGGCGTGAACTTCTGCCTGTCCGAAGCGCGCCTGGGCCTGTTGCCGGCGACGATCAGCCCGTATGTGATTCGCGCGATGGGCGAACAGGCCGCGCGCCGCTACTTCATCACCGCCGAGCGGTTCGATGCGGCGGAAGCGCTGCGCATCGGCTTCGTCCATGCCACGGTGCCGGCAGCGGGGCTCGACGCCAAGGTGGCCGAACTGGCCGCGGCGCTGGTCGGCAACAGCCCGAATGCCGTGCGCGAAAGCAAGCGGCTGGTGCAGGACGTGGCCGGCCGCGCCATCGACAAGGACCTGCTGACCGATACCGCGGACCGGATCGCGGTCATCCGCGCGTCGGAGGAGGGCCGCGAAGGCGTGCGTTCGTTCCTGGAAAAGCGCGCGCCTGCGTGGAAGCCGCAGTAACGGCAATCGGGCGCCAGCCCTCTCGCGCTTGCGGGAGGGTGCGGCCCCGCCACATCGAGAGATTTTTTTTGTAGCGCGTTAGCCGATGTTATCGGCGCGTAGCAGGTAGCAGGGCGAAGTGCGCAGCACTGCGGGCGACAAGATCGTCCAACGTCTGTGAAATTGCACTCAACTGGCTGAGTGCGGCCGGTTTGCCAATCCGGCGGGGACCTTCCTACCATGAGCTTCCCACATCCGGCCGTGCGTGATGCGCGGGCGGACACTCATAGGAGAGTCCCTTTGACACATCCTGTCCTCGATTCCGGAGGCGGTGACACGTCGCTCGCGGCACGCAGCCAGCGCGCCGTGTGGCATCCGTGCACGCGCCTGCGTCCCGACGCCAGCGCCAACGAGCCGCCGCTCGCCATCGCACGTGGCGAAGGGCCCTGGCTGATCGACGCTGGCGAC
The DNA here is from genome assembly GCF_000319775.1 of Cupriavidus sp. HMR-1. NCBI lineage: Bacteria > Pseudomonadati > Pseudomonadota > Betaproteobacteria > Burkholderiales > Burkholderiaceae > Cupriavidus > Cupriavidus sp. HMR-1. The sequence goes on along the minus strand of NZ_ANKP01000040.1, from coordinate 20,896 downwards.
AAGCGCTACTTCGATGCCATCAGCTCCTGGTGGGTCAATCTGTTCGGCCATGCCAACCCGGCCATCAACGCCGCCATCGGCGAACAACTGCAGACACTGGAACACGTGATGCTGGCCGGCTGCACGCACGCACCGGCCGTGGAACTGGCCGAGCGGCTGACGGCGCTTACCGGTGGCGCGCTCGGCAACGCGTTCTATGCGTCTGATGGCGCCTCTGCCGTCGAGATCGCGCTCAAGATGAGCTTCCACTACTGGCGCAACACCGGCCTCACGGCCAAGCGCGAGTTTGTCTGTCTGCGCCATGGCTATCACGGCGAAACCGTGGGCGCACTGGCCGTGACCGACGTGGAGATCTTCCGCGATGCCTACGATCCGCTGACGCGCCGCGCCCACGTGGTGATGTCTCCCGATGCACGCCAGGCCGCGCGCGGTGAATCCGCCGCCGATGTGGCCACCCGGGCGCTGGCCGAACTCGAAGCACTGCTGCGCGAGCGTGCCGGCCAGATCGCGGCGCTGATCGTCGAGCCGCTGGTGCAGGGCGCGGCTGGCATGGCGATGTACGACCCGTCATATCTCGAAGGCGCGCGCGCGTTGTGCGATCGCTATCGCGTGCACCTGATCGCCGACGAGATCGCCGTGGGCTGTGGCCGCACCGGCACGTTCTTCGCCTGGGAGCAGGCACGCGGCGGCGACGCCGTGCCCGCGCATGCCTGGCCGGATTTCCTGTGTCTGTCGAAGGGCATTACCGGCGGCTACCTGCCGCTGTCGCTGGTGCTGTCGCGTCCCGAGATCCAGCGTGCGTTCGTGGCCGACGATATCGCGCGCAGCTTCCTGCATTCGCATTCGTACACGGGCAATCCGCTGGCCTGCCGGGCCGCGCTGGCCACGCTGGACCTGTTCGAATCCGAAGACGTGCTCGCCAGCAACCGCGAGCGCGCGCAATGGCTTGGCACGGCGATGGCCGGTATTGCCGCCGACCCGCGCGTCAGCCATGTGCGCCAGCGCGGCATGATCTGGGCCGCCGACATCGACCCGCAGGCAGCGGGGGCGAACTTTGCCGGACGTTTCCATCTGGCCGCGCGCGAACGCGGCGTGCTGGCGCGCCCGATCGGGCACACGCTCTACGTGATGCCGCCGTATGTTTTCGATGCCGGGCTGGCTAACTGGCTCGGTGAACAATTGCTGGACACGCTGCAGGCAGTGCTCGATCCGGCGGAGGAGGCACGCCATGTTGCTTGATCACCTGAAACGCGTGGCCGCGGAACGCGAAGCCCAGTCGCTGACGCGCCGTCGCCGCATTGCTCACACGGCCTGCGCGCCGCACCAGTCGGTGGGCGGGATCGACGCCACACCCACGCCGCTGCTCACGTTCTGCAGCAACGACTACCTGGGCCTGGCCAATCACGGCTCGATCGCGCACGCGCTGGCCGAAGGCGCGCATCGCTACGGTGCGGGCAGCGGGGCATCGCACCTGGTCAGCGGGCATTCGCTGGCGCATGCGCAGCTCGAGCGCGAACTGGCGCGCTGGCTGGCGCCATACATCCCGCAGGCGCAGGCGCTGTATTTCTGCACCGGCTACATGGCGAACCTGGCGGTGCTGACGTCGCTCGGCGCGGCGGGTGCGACGCTGTTCTGCGAATCGCTCAACCATGCCTCGCTGATCGACGGCGCGCGTCTGGCGCGTGCCGATGTCCAGCGCTACCCACATGGTGATACCGGGGCGCTTGACGCGCTGCTGGCGGCCAGCACGACTGCCTTGAAGCTGATCGTGACCGATAGCGTCTTCAGCATGGATGGCGATATCGCACCGCTGGCGGCGCTGCTGGACGTCGCCGAACGCCATGATGCATGGATCATCGTCGACGACGCGCACGGCTTTGGCGTGCTCGGCGAGAACGGCCATGGCGTGTTCGAACACCTGGGCCTGCGTTCGGAGCGGCTGATCTACATTGGCACGCTCGGCAAGGCCGCTGGCGTGGCGGGCGCGTTCGTCGCCGCGCATGAGACGATCGTCGAACACCTGATCAACACGGCGCGCCCATACATCTACACCACGGCAGCACCGCCGGCGGTGGCCCACGCGCTGCTGACGAGTCTGGAAATCATCGCAGGCGAGGAGGGCCGCTCCCGCCGGGCGCATCTGACCGGGCTGATCGCGCAATTGCGCGCGGGGCTCGCGGTGCTGGCCGCTCAGGCGGGGTGGTCGCTCGGTGAGAGCGAGACCGCGATCCAGCCGCTCATCGTTGGCGACAATGCCGCCGCGCTGGCGCTGTCGGCCGCGCTCGAAGCCGAAGGCATTCGCGTTGGGGCGATTCGCCCGCCGACGGTGCCTGCCGGTACCGCGCGGCTGCGCATCACGCTGTCGGCATCGCACTCGGCAGCCGACGTGGCGCGGCTGCTCGAGACAATCGCGCGCGCCGTGCCTCAACTGCACAAGGAGGCCGCATGACCGGCGTCGCAGACCGGCCAGAACGCTTCGCCTGCTTTATCACCGGTACCGATACTGGCGTGGGCAAGACGCATGCGACCGCCACGCTGCTGCACGCGCTGCATGGCGCGGGTTACAGCACGGTGGGCATGAAGCCCATCGCCGCGGGCGGAGAATGGCTCGACGACCAGTGGCAGAACGACGACGTCGATCAGCTTCGCGCGGCCGGCTCGGTGATCGTGCCGCAGGAAGAGATGTGCCCGTTCTTCTTTCGCACGCCGGTATCGCCGCACCTGGCCGCCGCGCTGGAAGGCGCGCGCATTACGCCCGAGCCGATCCGCGATGCATTCGAGTCGTTGCGCCAGCACGCCGAGGCCGTGGTGGTCGAAGGTGTGGGCGGCTTCATCGTGCCGCTCGACATGGGCGCCGCGCGCTGGAACACGGCGGACCTGGCCGTGATGCTCGACCTGCCGGTGATCATGGTGGTCGGCATCCGCCTGGGTTGCCTCAGTCACGCCATGGTGACCGCCGAAGCGATTCGCGCGCGCGGCCTCAGGCTGGCAGGCTGGATCGCCAACCGTATCGACCCCGACATGCTGCTGCCGAGCGAGAACATCGTCACGCTGCAGGATGCGCTCGAAGTACCGCTGCTGGGCGAACTGCCGTGGCAGGTCGCGCCCGCCGTGGCAGCCCAGTACCTCGACCTCGCGCCGCTGCTATCGGCCGCGCCATCCGTTGTTCCCCATCACAGTGCCGCGACGCCTCGCGCGTGAAGTGGCCAAGCCGAATCCACTACCGAACCCCATACCGATCATGACGCAACAAGCCAACCAGACCGTCGCCACCATTTCCGCCGAAGCCCTGCGCCAGTCGGCCCGCAATATCGCGGCCGCCGCGCCGAAGGAGGGCGATGCATGGCGTGTCGACGATGTCGCCGCACTGTTCGCACTGCCGTTCAACGACCTGCTGTTCCGCGCCCAGCAAGTGCATCGCGAGCACTTCGATGCCAACACCGTGCAGCTTTCCACGCTGCTGTCGATCAAGACCGGTGGTTGCGAGGAGGACTGCGGCTACTGCCCGCAGAGCGCCCACCACGATGCGGGCGTGAAGGCCGAGAAGTTGATGGACCTGGAAGCCGTGCTCGACGCCGCCAAGGCGGCCAAGGCCAACGGCGCCACGCGCTTCTGCATGGGCGCGGCATGGCGCGAGCCGAAGGAACGCCACCTTGAGCCCGTGATCGACATGGTGCGCGAGGTCAAGGCGATGGGCCTGGAAACCTGCGTGACGCTGGGGATGCTCAAGGCCGAACAGGCGCAGCGTCTGAAGGACGCTGGCCTCGACTACTACAACCACAACCTCGATACCTCGCCCGAGTTCTACGGCAAGATCATCACCACGCGTACGTACCAGGATCGCCTGGACACCATCGGCCATGTGCGCGAAGCCGGCATCAACGTCTGCTGTGGCGGCATCGTTGGCATGGGCGAAGCCCGTGAGGCGCGTGCCGGCCTGATCGCACAACTGGCCAATATGGACCCGTACCCGGAGTCGGTGCCCATCAACAACCTGGTGCAGGTGGAAGGCACGCCGCTGGCGGGTACCGAGGCGCTGGACCCGTTCGAGTTTGTCCGCACGATCGCGGTGGCCCGTATCACGATGCCGCGCGCGATGGTGCGCCTGTCCGCCGGTCGCGAGGCCATGGATGAGGCGCTGCAGGCACTGTGCTTTATGGCGGGCGCGAACTCGATCTTCTACGGCGAGAAGCTGCTGACCACCGGCAATCCCCAGGCTGACCGTGACCGTGCGCTGCTGGCGCGTCTGGATATCCGCGCCGAAGGCTACGCGGGGTAAGCCGTCCTGGCACCTGTTTCCCACAACGTGGGAAACAGGTGTCTCCCATCGATCCGCCATGCGGAACGCGCTTCCGCAATCCAACCGCTGACCCGCGACCTCTGCCAAAATACTTCATCCCATCCCCCAAAAAGAAAACTGGAGTCGAGATGAAGTTGCAGCTGTACGTGCCGGATGGCCGCTATGCCCCGTGGATCGATGGTTTTGCCGAAGTACTGCCGGAAGCGCAGTGCGTGACCTGGGAAGACAGCCAGGGCCAGTCCGTGGACTACGCAGTGGTGTGGCGTCCGCCGGTGGAAATGCTGAGCGGCCGTACCGATCTCAAGGCCATCTTCAATCTCGGCGCCGGTGTGGACGGCATCCTGAAGCTGAATGCCCAGCATCCCGACGCCCTGCCGGCCGGCGTGCCGATCGTCCGGCTCGATGACGCCGGCATGGCGGCCCAGATGGCCGAGTACGTCACGGCCGCCGCGCTGCGTTACTTCCGCCGGCTCGATGTGTACGACGCGCAGGAACGCGCCGGCACGTGGAAATTCCAGAAACCGCATCGTCGTGCCGATTTCACGATCGGCGTGATGGGCGTTGGCACGCTCGGTGCCCATATCGCCCGCACGCTGGCTGGCTTCGGCTTCCCGGTGCGCGGATGGAGCCGCTCGCCGAAGGCGGTGGACGGCGTGCAATCGTTCCACGGTGAAGACGGGCAGGCCGCCTTCCTTGATGGCTTGTGCGTGCTGGTCAACGTGTTGCCGCTGACGCCCGAGACCCAGGACATTATCGACACGGGCCTGCTGCATCGCCTGGCGCACGGCGCCTACCTGATCAATGTGGCGCGTGGCCAGCACCTCGTGGAAGAGGATCTGCTCGCCGCCGTGCGTGAAGGACAGATCGCGGGTGCCACGCTTGACGTGTTCCGCACAGAGCCGCTGCCTGCCGATCATCCATACTGGCAGGAGCCGCGCATCACGATCACACCGCATATCTCGGCGCTGACGCTGCGCGAGGACAGCATTGCGCAGATCGCCGGCAAGATTCGCCTGCTTGAGTCGGGCAAGCCGATCGCCGGCGTGGTGGACCTGCAGCGCGGCTACTAGACCGCGACGCGCCCAGACAAAGGAGACACGATCCATGAGCGAGAGCCCCACGCTTCCCGATGCCGCGCAACGCGTGGCCGATCTGTTGGTCGGCATCGGCCACGACCGCCCCGTGGTGATGCTGCCGGCCACCGGCAAGACCTCGGCGGAAGCGGCTGCCGGTCTGGGCTGCACCGTGGCCGAGATCGCGAAGTCCATCATCTTCCGCCGTGTGGAAGACGATGTGCCGGTGCTGGTGATCGCCAGCGGCAGCAATCGCGTTGACGAGGCCAAGGTGGCGGCGCGCGTGGGCGCGCTGGGCAAGGCCGACGCCAAGTTCGTGCGCGAGAAGACCGGCTACGCGATTGGCGGTGTCTGCCCGATCGGGCACGCCGTCGCGCCCGTGATGTTGCTCGATCAGGACCTGTTCCAGTACGACAGCGTGTGGGCGGCCGCGGGACATCCGCATGCCGTCTTCAACCTGACGCCGCAACAGCTTCAGGCGATGACCGGGGCGGAAGTCGCGGACGTGGCCCAGGTGACTTCGGCATGACCGCCGCGCAACGCCGTCTGCTGGCCGATCTGGTACGTGGCGCTGCCGCGGCACAGATCGTCGCGCCGGTGCCGTCGCCCTGCCGAAACGTCTGCAAGATGGACGCGGCCAGTGGCTATTGCGAAGGCTGCCTGCGCACGATTCCGGAGATCGCGGGTTGGTCGAAGGCCGATGACGAGGAACGCCGCCGCATCTGGGCACTGCTGCCCGCGCGCGTGCCGCGTCTGTGCGCCGCGGGGAGCGAAGCATGAGCACGCCTCCGCTGCTGCCATCGACGATGCGCGTGTTCGAGCGCGGCTGGCTATCGGCAAACAACATCCTGTTCATTGACGATGCCGCCGGGGAGTCGGCGCTCGTCGATACGGGCTACGTCACACACGCAGCGCAGACCGAGGCGCTCGTGGCGGCGGCGCTCGATGGCCGGCCGCTGACCCATATCATCAACACGCATCTGCACTCCGACCATTGCGGTGGCAACGCGGCATTGCAGGCACGCTGGCAACCCCGCACGGCGATCCCGGCGGCGGAGGCCGCGGCGGTCGCGTCCTGGGACCATGTCGCGCTGTCGTTCGATGCCACGGGCCAGCAGTGCGCACGCTTCGGCTTCGATGCTGTGCTGCAGGATGGAGACCGTCTGCGGCTCGGCGGAATCGATTGGGACGTGGTGGCTGCTCCAGGCCATGATCCACACGCAGTGATGCTGTTCGCGCCGTCGCACGGCATTCTGATTTCAGGCGATGCGCTCTGGGAACGCGGCTTCGGCGTAATCTTTCCGGAGCTCGATGGCGAAAGCGGCTTCGTCGAGCAGGCCGCCGTGCTCGACCGCATCGCGGCGCTTGATGCGCGCATCGTGATCCCCGGACACGGGCGGCCGTTTGACGATGCGAAAGGCGCCATCTCGCACGCCAGAAGCCGGCTCGACTACCTGCAAGCCGACGGCGCGCGCAATGCCATCCACGCCGTGCGCGTGCTTGTGAAATTCAAGCTGCTGGAACTGCAGACGGTTTCGCGCGAGGCGCTGTTCGCATGGATGCGCGACACACCGCTGATGCAGCGCATTCACGCGCGCTTCATGGCGGCGCAATCCATCGAGGATGTGTTCGACCAGACGTTGCGCGCGCTGGCCAAGGCGGGTGCGCTGACGACCGAAGGCGATCAGGTCCGCAACCAGGACTGAGAATGCAGCCGCTGCGGGGCAAGGACTTCCTGTTGCGACCGTTCCGCGCCAGCGACGTGGACCCGTTCGTTGCCGCCGTGCGGGAGTCGATGGGCACCGTGGGCGCGTGGATGCCATGGGCCCACCCGGACTACAACACGCTCGATGCGCAGGAGTGGTTCGCGCGCTGCGCGACGTGCATGGACGAGGGCACCGCGTATGACGTCGGCGTGTTCTCGGCCGACGGGCGCACGCTGTACGGTGGCGTGGCCATCAACCAGATCCGTCGCGAGGACAACCTTGGCAATCTCGGCTACTGGATTCGCCAGAGCCATCAGCGGCAGGGCCTGGCGTCGGGCGCGGCAACGATGATGGCTTGCCACGGATTCCACGCGCTGGGCCTCACGCGGATCGAGATCGTGGCAGCCGAGACCAACCTCGCAAGCCGCGGCGTCGCCGAGAAGATCGGTGCAGCGTTCGAATGCATCGCCCGCAACCGCCTGATCCTGGGCGGCCGGCCCGTGGCGGCCGCCGTGTATTCGCTCGTGCCCGAGTCATTTGATTTCAGCCGATAGCCGTCGTTAGGCGCGCCCCTCCCCCGTGAGAGGGAGAGGGGCGTTTCCAGATCGTCAGAACATCGTCCGCATTCCGATCTTGACGCTGCGACCCGGCAGCGGCGCGATGTCGCGCAGGATCGACGTGGCGCTGCGGGCTTCCGTATTGGTCAGGTTGTCGCCGCGGAGGTAGAACAGCGTCTGGGTACCCGACACCTTGAGCTTGTATGTCAGCGATACGCCCAGCATCGTGTATGCGTCGGTCGGCGTGTCGCCGGTCGGCACGCGGGTCTGGCGCGCGTTCCAGTCCACATTGATGCGCGCGCCCCACGGGCCGGCCGCATAGACCAGCGATCCACCCAGGCGCAGCGGTGCCAGTCGCGGCAGCGGCTCGCCGTTGTTGCGGTTTTCGCCATGCACGTAGTCGGCGCGGGCCTCGAAGTCGAGGGTGTCGCCGGTGGTCAGCATCTTCTGCAGCAGGCGTGTCTTGCCTTCCGCCTCGAAGCCATACAGCGTGGCCGGCACGCCCGCGTATTGCAGGACAGGCAGCGCGCCGTCGCTGCCGGCCGTCACCACATTGCCTTCGGCATCGCGGAACGTGCCCGTGTTCAGCAGCGCAAGGTAGTTCTGGAAGCGGCTGTAGTAGCCCGACACGCTGCCGCTATGATCCCCTTGCTTGAAGCGCATGCCGAGGTCGATCGACGTAGCGCGTTCCTTGTTCGCATTCGGGTCGCCGATTTCGTAGGCGTTGGTGGCCAGGTGCGGACCGTTGGCGTACAGCTCGTAGAACGTTGGCGCGCGCTCGGTGTACGACAGGTTCGACGTGACGGTCCAGATCGGATTGAGCTTGTACAGCAGCCCGGCCGACGCGCTGCCCGCGTTGAAGCTGCGGTTGTCGTCGGTGAAGCGATCGTTGCCGTTGGCGCTGGCCTTGACGCTGCTGTGGTCGATGCGGCCGCCAAGGTTGAGCTTGAGATCACCCGACGAAATCAGCGGCAGTTCCTCGAAGACGAAGAGCGCGGCGTTGTCGGTGGTGGTGCTCGGGACGAAGGCTTCCTCCCCCAGCGCCGAGAAATCGGAATGGCCGAACTGCGTGCCGATCACGCCGCTCATGTTCCCGATCTTGCCGTGCGTGGCCTCGATGCGCGTATCCCAGCCACGGTTCTTGAACGTCGTGCCGGTCACGCCGTTTTCGAGTTCGCGGTGTTCGTAGTCGGTGTAGTTGAAGCTGCCCTTCACCGATTCGATGATGCCGTTGGTATTGCCGGCCAGATTGCGTGCCTCGCCCGCCAGGCCGATGCGGTCCTGTCGCATCTTGATCCGGGCGTCGGCCTCAGCCGGGGTGCCGTAATCGTTGCGGTAGGTCGAGTAGTTGGCGCCGAGGAAACCGTCCGCCCAGGTGTAGGAGCCGCCCATCGAGCCGCCTTCCTGATGGGAGCTCGTATTCGGCAGCGTGCCGTAGGCCTCGCTCTCTCCTGCGGGCAGCGGCTGCGTGGCGCGCAGGTTGGCGCTGCGCGCGAATCCGGGGATGCGCAGGTCGCTGGTCTGGCGGACAAAGGCGTCGGCGTGCACGGCGAAAGTGCCATTGCCCGCTTCCAGCAGGCCGCTGGCGTTGCGCCCCTTATCACCACCGATCGTGCCACTGACATCGGCCGCGCCGGATACCCCGGTGACGGGGTCGCGCGGGATGCGGTTGTCGATCACATTGACCACGCCGCCCAGTGCATTGCCGCCGTACATCAGCGCCGCGGGGCCGCGCACCACTTCCACTTTCTCGGCAACCAGCGGGTCGATCGGCACCGCGTGGTCATAGGACAGCGACGATGCGTCGAGCGTGGAGCCGCCGCTCTGCAGCAACTTGATGCGGTCGCCATCGAGGCCGCGGATGGAAGGACGGCTCGCGTTCGGACCGAAGTAGGTGGAGGTGACGCCGGGCATGCCGTTCAGCGTCTCGCCAAGCGTGCTGGTCTGGCGCACGGTCAGCGCGTCGCCACCTAGCGTGGAGACGGGCGCGACCATCTCGTTCAGGTCGCTGCCGAGCGGATTGGCCGTGACCACCACTTCCTTCAGCGTTTGCGGTTGCGTTTGCGGCGCGGCCGGCGCTGCTGCTGCGGCGTTGTCCTGGGCCATCGCGTGCGAGGCAACGCCGGAAGTGACGATCAGGGCGGCAAGCGCCGCCAGCGGGGTGCGACGCACCGCCGGAATACGGGTGTTGTTCGAGAACATGGCTCGCGATTTTCGTTTTCGTTCATGCGTGCGCGGTGCTGCGCGGGCGAGATGCCCGGCACCGCGCCGTGAGGCAGGCGCGAGCGCGCGGCAAGATACCGCGCTCCCGGCCAATCAGGCGAAAGCGAATGCGGCCGGTGGGGCGCGCGAGCGGAATGGTTGCGCGGACGGCAGGTCCGGCCAGCGCCAGGCCAGGTTGGCCGGCTTGACCGGCTTGCCGAAGGCGAGCAGCGGCAGATGGAAGCTGCCGACGTGAATGTCGGCCACGGTTGCGCCGTCGAACAGCACGCAGGAGTGAAGGCCGAGCTTCAGGGAAAACGGTTCGGTGTGCGTTGCATCGTCGGACGTCACCGTCACCGTCACCGTCAGCGCCGGCTGCGAGGCGTTGGGCAGGCCACCATGCAACACGCGGTGGACCAGACCCGCGTGCTGGGCGAGCAGCAGGCAAGCGACCAGCCACAGCACGGCCCAGAGGCTCGGGCCGCGCGCGCGCAAGCGAGGGAGGGTGCAGGGCTCAGTGCGCATGTCCGCAATCGCACGGCCCGTCGCCATGATCGTGGTCGTGGCCGTGATCATGGTCGTGGTCGTCATCGAACGCGTTACCCCAGTCGGGGAACGGATCGGGGTAGGCCGCCCACGCCTCGGGGCCGGCGGCCATTTCGTCGTCGGTCAGCAGGCACGCATCGAGTTGCGCTTCGAGCGCGTGCGCGTCGAGATCCAGGCCGATCAGCACCAGTTCCTGGCGACGGTCGCCGTACTCTGCGGGCAGGCCGTCCTCGATCAGGTCGGCCTCGATGGCGGCGCGTGCCGGACCTTCGGGCGGCCACTCCTCGGCGTCGATCGCTGCCCACCATGCACCGGCGGCGCCGGGACGGCACACGCCGCCTGCCTGGCTCCAGTCGCCGGCGATGTCCATGCGGCTGGCGAGCCAGAACAGGCCTTTCGAACGCAGCACGTCGCCATGCTCGCGCATCCATTCGGTATGGATCAGGTCCGCGAAACGCTGCGGGTGAAACGGGCGGCGCCGGCGGTAGACCAGCGTCGACACGCCGGCGGCATCGGGCACCGTATCGCCCTGCAGCGCGGCTTGCCAGCCGGCGGCGTTGGGTGTGGCGTCGATGTCGAAGCGTCCGGTGCCCAGCACGCGCGCGGCGGGCACCTGGCCGTGGCTCGCATCGACGATGTCGGCGCGCGGATTGAGCGCATGGAGCATCACGTGCAGGCGCCCAAGCTGGCCGGCATCGACGAGGTCGATCTTGTTGACGACGAGGACGTCGCATACCTCGACCTGGTCGATCAGCACGTCGACGACCGTGCGGTCGTCGTCATCGTGCGCGGCCAGCCCGCGGGCCGACAGGAAGTCGGCGTCGTGGTAGTCCTGCAGGAAGCGGCTGGCGTCGATCACCGTGACCAGCGTGTCGAGGTGCGCCACGCTGGTGGTCTCGCCGTGCTCGTCCTCGAAGGCGAAGCCCTCGGCCAGGCCCAGCGGTTCATCGGTGGCGCCGGCTTCGATCACCACATGGTCGTACTGGCCGGTCTGGGCCAGCCGTTCGACTTCGGCAAGCAGGTCGCCATGGCTGTCGACCACGGCCACGCGCGCGCCGGCCTGGGCTTCCAGGTGGCGCAGCACGGTGGTCTTGCCGGCGCCGGTAAAACCGGACAGCACGGTGACGGGCAGACGAACGGCCATGATGATCGATGTTGATGCAACAAAGTTGCGACTGTAGCAGAAAGCCTGTCCCGGGGACAGGCGGTCATTCTGAAATCATTCTGCAATGGTAGTGTCGCAATCGTTACACCATCAAGGCAAATACGACTCCGGAAAAGAAAAAGCGGCCCGGATCACCGGGCCGCCGAGTTTTCCGCCTCTCGAAGGATCGAATCAGTCCCCGAACAGCTTTTGGCGCAGTTCGCGGCGCTGTTGCGCTTCCAGCGACAGCGTGGCGGTCGGACGGGCCAGCAGGCGCGGCACGCCGATCGGCTCGCCTGTTTCCTCGCACCAGCCATAGTCGCCGGATTCGATGCGCTGCAGCGATTGCTCGACCTTCTTCAGCAGCTTGCGCTCGCGGTCGCGCGTGCGCAGTTCCAGGGCGTGTTCTTCCTCGATCGTGGCGCGGTCGGCCGGATCCGGCACGATGACCGTTTCGCGCAGGTGTTCCGTCGTCTGGTCCGCATTCTTGAGGATTTCGTCGCGAAGCTGCTCAAGGCGATTTTTGAAGAAGGCGAGTTGCGCCTCGTTCATGTAATCCTTGTCGCTCATCTTCAGGATTTCAGCTTCAGTCAGAAGTTTGTTGCTGCTCATGGTCCCTGCTGATTCTCTTGTTGATGCGACCGGCGGCGTCGTCGTCCGCTCGGGTGCAGTGGCCGTCCGCTTGCGCGGGGCGGCTGTTTCACTCTGGCTGGCTGCAGTCTTGCTGCTTCGCGTGCCTCCCTTGGCCTCGCCCGCATCGGCGTGCGCCGCCGTACTGCCGCGAGGAGCTGGCGTCGCCTTTGCAGGCGCTGCCTTGCGCGTCTCCACCGCAGCGCTACCAGTCTTGCTGCGGCTTTCCTTCGTCTTTGTTGCGGCTGTCATGGGGACACCTCTCTACGCGTCGAAGAGTGACGGCGCATTGTCGAGGCGACCCCAGGCGGAGGGCGGTCTCCGCACAAAGCCCACGACCGCGCCTGCTGGCGGCCCCGCCTCATGCTGACGACGACTGCCGCCCTGCGGATACGGATGCGGCCAAAACGTGCGCCGTCCGTATCAAATCCGGCCTATTGTACTTGAACAACTTTCCGGTAGATATGGGAGAAAACCGGACAAAAGCCACGAGTTTTCCCTGTACCCCCTTTCGGGAGGGATTATCGGGCCGGATTTACGCAGGTGTCTGATGATGCACTAAACGCAAAGTCAGGCGAGGCAGGCCGTCAGTCCCTTCAGAATTGCATCACGTGGCAGGTCCACGCCAATGAAGACCATCTTCGTGCACGGTTGTTCATCTTCCCACTTGGCGCCGATATCGCTGCCCATGAGCTGGTGCACGCCCTGGAACACCACCTTGCGGTCCACGCCTTCCATATAGAGCACGCCCTTGTAGCGCAGCAGCTTCTCGCCATACACGGACAGGATGCCTGACAGGAATTCCTCGAGCTTGCCGTAATGGAACGGCTTGTCGCTGCGGAAGACGAACGACGCGATCCGGTCGGTGTGGTGGTGATGGTGGTGGTGGTCGTGCGCGTGGCCGTGCCCATGATCGTGGCCATGTTCATGGCCGTGGTCGTGACCGCAATCGGCGCCGCAGTGTTCGCCGTGCTCGTGGTCATGGTCATGTTCGTGCTCGTCGGCGCGCAGGAAATCGGGGTCGATCTCGAGCTTTTCGTTCAGGTTGAAGCCGCGCAGGTCGAAGATCAGGTCGATCGGCGCTTCGCCGAAGTGCGCGGCGTTGATCGGCGCGCGCGGGTTCATGTGCAGCAGGCGATGACGCAGATCCGCCACCTCGGCTTCGCCCACCAGGTCGGCCTTGGTGATGAAGATCGCGTCGGCAAAGCCCACCTGGCGCTGTGCTTCTTCCTGCTTGTCGAGCTGCAGGTTGGCGTGCTTGGCATCGACCAGCGTGATCACGGCGTCCAGCAGGTAGCGTGAGGCGATTTCCTCGTCCATGAAGAACGTCTGCGCCACCGGGCCCGGATTGGCCACGCCCGTGGTTTCGATCACCACGCGATCGAACGCGATCTTGCCCTCATCGCGCTGGGTGACCAGATCGGAAAGCGCCTGCACCAGATCGCCGCGGATCGTGCAGCAAATGCAGCCGTTGCTCATCTGCACGATCTGCTCGCGGCCGTCCTGCACCAGGATCTCGTTGTCGATGTTTTCTTCGCCGAACTCGTTTTCGATCACGGCGATCTTCATGCCGTGCTGCTCGTTGAGAATACGCTTGAGTAGCGTGGTCTTGCCGCTGCCGAGGAAGCCGGTAAGGATCGTGACCGGAATCAGTTTGGACATGTTGTTGTACTCCGAGAAAAGGGCTCGCCGTCTAAAGGTGTCTGGGTGTGTCAGTGCGCGGATGCGTCGCCGTGCGATCGGCCGCATTCGGCGCAGATGCCGTTGACCGTCAGTTCCACATGTTCGATCGCAAATCCGTTGGGTACCCGGGGGGCCACGGATTTCCCGGCCGACTCCAGGCAGAACGTGCGATCGCAGCGTGTGCAGTGAAAGTGGCTGTGCTGTCGATGGACTTCAGCGCGCGCCGCTTCGTGCTCCACAAGCGAGAAGCGGAACACGCGGTCGCTGCCGGCGCGTTTCTGTGCCAGGCCCTGGTCCACCAGCCAGTCCAGCACGCGGTACACGGTCACGCGGTCCACGTCGCCTTCGGCCGGCAGGTGATCGATCACGGCCTGGTGGGTGAGTGGCTCGGGTGCTTCGATCAGGCAGGCCAGAATTGCCAGGCGCGGTTGCGTCACACGTGCGCCAAGCTGGCGCAGACGCAATTGCGCCGCGGCCAGCGGATCTCCGGGCATGACTGCGTCATCGGACGCAGCCGCATGTGGGGTGGTGCGTGTCATGCGAAGGATTTAACCATAGGCCCCTACCCGATGCAATTCAGTTGCACCAGCAGGGTCTTCGAGACGGCGGTGCGCCGGGATTCCGCCTATGATCGGCACAAAGCGCCAAAAAAGGCGCCCGGAGACAAAGTCATGCAGAACGATGCCAGTGCGTTGCTGTTTCCCAATTTCGAGTGGTTCCGGCTGAAGGTGGACGAGGTGGAGATCGCTGGCGTGCGTGGTGGCTCCGGCCCGCCGCTGCTGTTGCTGCACGGGTTTCCGCAAAGCCACCTGATCTGGCACAAGGTGGCCCCGGCGCTGGCCGACCGCTTCACGGTGATTGCCACCGACCTGCGCGGATATGGCAGCAGCAGCGCGCCACCGGCCAGCCCTGGGCACGAGGCCTACAGCAAGCGCGAGATGGCGCGGGACCAGGTGGAGGTCATGCGCCAGCTCGGTTTTTCCCGTTTCGCGCTGTGCGCCCACGACCGTGGCGCGCGTGTGGCGCATCGGCTCTGCATCGACCACCCCGAGGCGGTCAGCCGCGCGATGCTGCTCGATATTGCGCCGACGCTGGCGATGTACGAGGCCACCAGCATGGCCTTTGCCGCCGCCTACTGGCACTGGTTCTTCCTGATTCAGCCGGCGCCGTTTCCGGAAACCTTGATCAACGCCGAGCCCGCGTTCTTCATCGACAAGCTGCTGGGCTTGCGCCACGCCGGCCCGAGCCCATTCGCCCCCGATGCGATGGCTGCGTATGTCGCCGCGATGCAGGACCCGGCGCGCGTCCATGCGATGTGCGAGGACTATCGCGCCGCCGCTACCATCGATCTGGACCACGACCGCGCCGACCGCGAGGCCGGGCGCAAGCTGGCCATGCCCGTACGCGTGCTATGGGGCGAACACGGCGTGGTGGCGCGCTGCTTCGAGCCGCTGGCGCTCTGGCAGGCCCTGGGCGACGCAGTCAGCGGCGCGACGTTGCCGTGTGGCCACTATGTTCCGGAAGAGGTGCCCGAGCCGCTGCTTGAGGAAATGCTCGAATTCTTCCGCTAGATGATAGTGGATCACATTCTCACGGGTTAGCCCCTATACCTCGCAATTGTCCGGGGTTGCTAACATCCACCTCCGGCTCCGCCTGTCGGCGGGGTTCGCTGCCGCTTATCACCACTTACATAGATAGATGCCGATGGTCATCGTGGCGATTCCACCCGGATCGCCACGTTCGGGCGTGCCATGAAGACTGGCCTGCCCGGCGGCATACGCGGCATTGGTACGGGGTATAGAGGGAATCAGGAGAGACGTATATGAAACGAGTTGCATTGAAATTCGCGGCCGTGCTGGCTGTTGCCGGCGTGGGCGTTTTCTCGGGAGCGCAGGCGGAGGAATATCCGGCCGGCAAGCCTGTGCAGGCGGTAGTGCCGTTTGCTGCTGGCGGCCCGACCGACAAGGTCGCGCGTGAACTGACGATGGTGATGTCCAAGCACCTGGGCACCACGATCGTGATCGAAAACCTGGGTGGCGCTGGCGGCACGATCGGCGCGAAGAAGGTGGCTCAGTCCAAGGGTGACGGCTACACGATCCTGATTCACCACATCGGCATGTCCACCGCCCCGGCGCTGTACCGCAACCTGGGCTTCGATCCGCTCAAGGACTTCGAGATGGTCGGCGAGATCGCCGACGTGCCGATGGTGTTGGTGGGTAACAAGCAACTGCCGCCGGCCAGCTTCAAGGAACTGGTGCCGTACATCAAGGCCAATTCCAGCAAGCTGTCGCTGGCCAACGCCGGTATCGGCTCGGCCTCGCACCTGTGCGGCCTGCTGTTCCAGAGCGCAATCCAGACCGAACTGACCACCGTGCCGTACAAGGGTACTGCTCCGGCACTGACCGACATCCTCGGCGGCCAGGTGAACCTGATGTGCGACCAGACCACCAACATCGCCGGCCAGCTCAAGGCGGGCGCGCTCAAGCCGTACGCGGCAATGCAGCCGCGTCGCGTGGAAGCGTTCAAGGACATCCCGACCGCCGCGGAGCAGGGCCTGCCGGGTGTGGAAGTGAAGATCTGGCACGCGATGTACGCGCCGAAGGGCACGCCGAAGCCGGTGATCGACAAGCTGTCGGCCGCGCTGCAGAAGTCGGTGGCCGACCCGAACTTCCGCGCCAAGATGGCTGAACTCGGTGCCGAGGCCGTGCCGGCCCAGCGCGCCACGCCGGATTCGCTGCGCCCGTTCCTGGCGTCGGAAATCAACAAGTGGACGCCGGTGATCAAGAAGGCGGGTGTCTACGCGGACTGATCGGCAATCGCTGCTCCGTGCCGCAAAGGCCACGCGTATCGCGTGGCCTTTTTTATTGTCCGTCCCGTCCGCAGATAGGGATGGCGGCGGGAAAACGGGCGATTTCCTATATTGGAGAACCGTATCGGCGCCGGGCTCTTGAAAGCGGCTGAGCCGACGCCACCTACGCGGCTGACACCTATCACGGAAGGCACCATGGAACAGTATCACGGCACCACCATCGTCAGCGTCCGCCGCGGCAATCAGGTCGCACTGGGCGGTGACGGCCAGGTCACGCTGGGCAATATCGTGATGAAGGGCACCGCGCGCAAGGTACGCCGCATCTACAACGGCAAGGTGCTGGTCGGGTTTGCCGGCAGCACGGCCGATGCTTTCTCACTGCTCGACCGCTTCGAAGCCAAGCTCGAGAAGTACCAGGGCAACCTGACCCGCGCCGCGGTGGATCTCGCCAAGGACTGGCGCTCGGATCGCGCGCTGCGCCGCCTGGAAGCCATGCTGATCACGGCAGACAAGGACACCACGCTGGTCATCACTGGCAACGGTGATGTGCTCGACCCCGAAGGCGGCATCGCCGCGATCGGCTCGGGTGGCGCCTACGCGCAGTCCGCGGCCAAGGCACTCGTGGAGAACACGGAGCTGCCGCCGAAGGACGTGGTCGAGAAGGCCCTGACCATCGCGGGCGAGCTCTGCATCTACACGAACACCAATTTCGTTATCGAAACCCTCGACTGACGCGCTGAACGGATTCCCATGTCGCACACCATGACCCCGTCGGAAATCGTTTCCGAACTCGACAAGCACATCATCGGCCAGAACAAGGCCAAGAAGGCCGTGGCCGTGGCGCTGCGCAACCGCTGGCGCCGCCAGCAGGTGGCAGAGCCGCTGCGCCAGGAAATCACGCCGAAGAACATCCTGATGATCGGGCCGACTGGCGTCGGCAAGACCGAGATCGCGCGCCGTCTGGCCAAGCTGGCCGATGCGCCGTTCATCAAGATCGAGGCAACCAAGTTCACTGAAGTCGGCTACGTCGGCCGCGACGTGGACACGATCGTGCGAGACCTGGCCGAAATGGCCGTCAAGCAGACGCGCGAATCGGAAATGAAGAAGGTGCGCACCAAGGCCGAGGAAGCCGCCGAGGACCGCCTGCTGGACGTGCTGCTGCCGCCGCCGCGCGACATCGGCTTTGCCCAGCACGAGGAGAAGGACTCGAACACGCGCCAGGTCTTCCGCAAGAAACTGCGCGAGGGCGAGCTCGACGAGAAGGACATCGAGCTCGAGGTCTCCGCCGGGATGCCGAACATGGACATCATGGGTCCCCCGGGCATGGAAGACATGACCGAGCAGATCCGCTCGATGTTCGCGGGTCTGGGCCAGGGCAAGAAGGCGCGCCGCAAGATGAAGGTCAAGGACGCGTTCAAGCTGCTGATCGATGAAGAGGCCGCCAAGCTCGTCAATGAAGAAGAGCTCAAGCACAAGGCCATCGCTAACGTCGAACAGAACGGCATCGTGTTCCTGGACGAGATCGACAAGATCGCCAGCCGCAGCGAAGTGGGCGGCGGCGAAGTGTCGCGCCAGGGCGTGCAGCGAGATCTGCTGCCGCTGGTGGAAGGCACCACGGTGAACACGAAGTACGGGATGATCAAGACCGACCACATCCTGTTCATCGCGTCCGGCGCGTTCCATCTGTCGAAGCCCAGTGACCTGATTCCGGAACTGCAGGGTCGCTTCCCGATCCGCGTGGAACTGGAATCGCTGTCGGTGCAGGACTTCGAGGCCATCCTCACGCAGACCGATGCCAGCCTGACCAAGCAGTACCAGGCGCTGCTGAAGACTGAGGAAGTGGAACTGCAGTTCTCGCCGGATGGCATCCGCCGCCTGGCCGAGATCGCGTTCTCAGTCAACGAGAAGGTCGAGAACATCGGCGCGCGTCGTCTGTACACAGTGATGGAGCGCCTGCTCGAGGATCTGTCGTTCCACGCAACGAAGTCGTCGGGGGAAACCGTGACAGTCGATGCGGCATACGTCGATGCGCGCCTGGGTGACCTGGCGGGCAACGAGGATCTGTCGCGCTACGTGCTGTAACGCGGGCCGAAGCCTGAAAGTAAAAGAGCCGGGTGACCGGCTCTTTTCGCTTGGGGTGGCGTCGGACGCCCGGTTGCTCAGTGCGAGTGCGCGTGGCCGCCGGCAGCTGGCAACACCTCAAGCTCCGCTGCCGGGGTCTTCAGGTCCCGGGTGGTCTGGCCATCGGCGGGAATCTGGGTCCACTCGGACTTGCCGCTCTCGCATTCCTGCAGCACCGGGAAGTAGAGCTTGCCGCCCTGTTCGGGCAGCTTCATCAGCATGCGGAATTCGTCGAAGTGTTCGTCGGCGAGCGTGTTGCCAAACCACCGGATCGTATGCACGTCCTCGTCGATGGTCTTGCCGTGCGAGGTATAGGGCTTGGCGAGCTTCGCCCGTTTGATCTCGAGTTGCCAGCCCGGCTTCGGTTGCGGATGCACGCCCTGCACGCCATCCGGGATCGTCACCGTAACCGCGCGCGTTGCGCTGCCGTTGCAGCCATGGCCGACCAGCAGCGTGCCTTTGTAGTAGCTGCCCGCGGGCGCCTGCTTCTGCTCGAAAACGATATGGGCCGAAGCCATGGGGGCGGCAACGATAAGCAACGATGCCAGCAGGGTGCGGATGTTCATGGGAAAAGTCAGGATGGCGAGCCGTGATAGCGCGTCAGTCTAGCGCCAAAGCACCCTTGCGCCGTGCGACCTGGTGACGCAGCACATGGCGTGAGGCCGTTCACGTCCTCGGCTGAGCGTTGATGTCAGCGCGATGTATTGCCTCTGCTCACGCCGGTAAGGTTGGTAAGCATTGGTAAGCACACTGGCGCGGTTCTATTGGGAAATGAGACCCTTGCGCATCTTGATGGTCCTGGGAGTCTGCCCATGTCGCAGAACATTTCGCGAACCCCCTTTTTCCATCGCAATCAGGTGCGCAAGCGCCGAGTGGCGATGGCCACTGTTGGCGTTATGGCCGGCATTACCGCGGCAACGTTGTTCCTGTGTGTCCGTCCGACGATGGCGCAGCAGGGTGTCGCCGCATTGCCGGTGACAGATTCGGCCCACGCCGACCAGCCTGAACGTCGCGCCATGCACGAAGGTCAGGCCGCGGTGGCGGCCCTGGCGATGGCGTCCGGCGCGATGGTGACGCTGGCCGATCGCCATGCGACCGATGCCGTGCGCATTGCCGATGCGTCTGCGTCGGCGGATGCCGACGATCTTGGTTGGGACTACGTCCAGTTGCGCCTGTAAGCCAGTGCGATGGCTGCGCGGCTGGCGCGAGCCGGCCGGATTCAGCGTGAAACCGGCCGCTTGCCCAGCTTGCGCTGCAAGGTGCGCCGATGCATGTTCAGCGCGCGCGCCGTGGCCGAGATATTGCCCCCATGCTCGGTGAGCACACGTTGAATATGCTCCCATTCGAGCCGTGCCACCGATAGCGGCACCGGTTCCTCCAGCGCGGCCTCGGCCGCATCCTCGGAAACACCCGCCATCAGCGCGGTCAGGATCGAGTCGACATTGGCCGGCTTGGCCAGATACTCGTCAGCCCCTTGTTTGACCGCGGCCACGGCCGTGGCGATGCTTGCGTAGCCGGTCAGCACCAGGATGCGCGCATCGGGCAACGCCGCGCGCAGCGGCGCCACCAGATGCAATCCCGATTCCGACGCTGACGTGCCGCCCGACTCCGGCGGCGGTCCAAGATGCAGATCCAGCGTGACGTAGGCGAATGGTGTCCTGCCGGCCAGGGCCAGCGCTTCGGCGCCGTTATGGGCGACCTGCACAGCATAGCCGCGGCGCGTGAGGGCGCGGGCCAGGGTGCCGGAAAATACTTCGTCGTCATCGATGACGAGGAAGGGCATGGCGTCGTTGGAGGCGGTGACGTCGGTCATCACGGTTGGAAGTCGGGTTGTGCGGCGATGGCGCGTTCGGATGCGGCCGTGAGCGGAAGGCGAAGTTCGAGCACCGTGCCCCCCGCCGGATTGTCATGCCACGAGATCTGGCCACCGAGCTGGCGCGCGGCGCTCTGCGCGAGGTACAGGCCGATGCCCTGGCCACCGTGGGCGCTGGCCACCGGCGATTCGCCCAGCCTTGCGCGTAGCCCCGGCGGAAGCCCGTGGCCGTGATCGGTGACGCGGTACACCAGCGCATCCGCCTCGCGCGCGATGTCCAGCTGCAGCGGCGGCCCCTGGCGATGGTCGTGC
>NZ_ANKP01000039.1:0-48837 GCF_000319775.1 Cupriavidus sp. HMR-1 | reverse complement strand
GACAGGCGTGCGTCCTCCAGCGTGCGCAGCGCCGCCTGCGCGGCCTCCAGGAACTGGCGGCCCTCGGCGGTCAGCCGCACCGGAAACGTGCTGCGATCGATCAGTGGCGCGCCGGCCCAGACTTCGAGCGCCTGCATCCGACGGCCAAATGCGGGCGGCGTGACGTTGCGCAACTCGGCGGCACGCGCGAGACTCCCGGCCTGGGCCAGGCAGACGAAATCTTCGAGCCAACGAATATGCATGGGGACGGCGGGAAGTGATGCCGCATTGTAACGTCGCCGACTCAGTTAGAATTTTCGCCATGGTCTCGATCAAGCGCGGCGGCACGCCCACTCCTTCCAGTCCTACCGATTCCGACTCAGCGCAGACGGGCGGCAAGGCTTTTCCCGAATACACCATCGACGAGCTGGCGCGTGTGGCCGGCACCACCGTCCGCAATATCCGCTCCTATCAGGACCGCGGGCTCATTGACCCACCCGAGCGGCGCGGCCGCGTTGGCATCTACACGCAGGCGCATCTGGGTCGACTGCGGCTGATCCACCATCTGCTGGCGCGCGGCTACACGCTCGCCAACATCATGGAACTGCTCAAGGCGATCGTCGAAGGCCACGACCTGCGATCGATCCTGGGTCTCGAGACGGCGATCAGCAGCCCCTGGAACAGCGAAGCGCCGCGCCACTACTCGTACCTGGCGCTGGCACGGCTGTTCGGCCGCGCGATCTCGCGCACGGCGCTGGCCAAGGCGATTTCACTGGGATTGCTGGAACCGGATGGCTTCGGCTACCTGGCCCGCAGCCCGCGCGCGCTGGCGGCGGGTGCCGAGATGGCCAAAGCCGGGTTTCCGCTCGAGGACGTGCTCGACATCATCGAGCAGGCGCGCGGTCACTTCCAGGCCGTGTCCGACCGGATCGTCGGCATGGTAGTGCGCGAACTGGACCGCTTCGGCGAAGGCAAGCTGCCGCCGCCATCCGAAGTGCCGCGCATCGTGGATGTGCTCTGGCGCATCCGGCCACTCGCGCTGGTGGCGCTGGAAACCGAGATGATGCGGGCGCTCGAAATCTCGGCCAACAAGTATCTCGGGGACCGCGTTGCCGCGATCCTCGAACACCTGCATGAAGAGGGAGGATCGGCGGGCGATTGATGCGCCGGCCGATCTCCCGCACGCCTGCCGCCTGCCGCTTGCCACCTACCGCGTCACGCCACGCTACGGATCGACGGCGCGCGCGTGCTGGCACCCGCGCGAATCGCCGTGTCCTCGATCTCCGAGATCAGCGGCGCGATGCGGCTGAGCTCCGCGCGATTGTCGTCATCCCAAGGATGGAACCCAGGCCGGAAGTAGGCGAACCATTCCGGAATCATCTTGCGCAGCGTGCCCGGCGATCCCCACAGGAAGTTCATCACGCTGCCAAAGCCGAGCAGCTTGTTGCGGCATGACTTGTCCGCCATCACCAGCCTGACGTGGAAAGCGAACACCATGGCCCAGAACGTCACGGTGGTGGTGAGCATCGTGAACGTTCGCACGAAGTAGCGGTACGGGCCGGGCTTCATGACCACGTTCCACACGTCGTAGGCCACGGCCTTGTGCTCGGTTTCTTCCAGCGCGTGCCAGGTCCATACCTGCCGATAGCCTGGCTCCGAATCGCCCATTTGACGCGGATCGGCCAACATGCCGGCAGCCAGCATCGCCGTGTAGTGTTCCAGCGCGATCGTGTGCGCGAGCTGCCATGATTTCGGCAGGATCTTGCGCAGCAGATTGAGCAGGCTGGCCACGCGGTTGTCGAGCTTGCTGGCAGGTAGGCCAACATCATCGAGCAAACGGTTGTAAAGAATGTGCTCGCGTGTGTGCATCGCTTCCTGTCCGATAAAGCCGGCCACGGCCTGCTTGAGTTCTGGATCGGTGATGCGGTCGCGATAGTTGCGCACGCTGTCCATGAAGAAGCGTTCGCCGGCCGGGAAGAAAATCGAAAGCGCGTTGATGAAGTGGGTGACGTGCCGGCCGCGTTGATGCCAATCGCAAATGCGCTCCGGCGGGAGATGGGGATGTACGTCGCGGCGGACAGGCATCATGATGCAAACTCCTTGCTGAATGACGGACGTGCCTCGCGTGCACCGTCCAGAAAAGGCAACAGGTCAGCGGCCACGCGCTGAGGGTCTTCTTCCATTGGGATGTGGCCAAGCCCCGCGTAACGGCGCAGCGTCACGTCGGGAATGCGGGCCGCGAACTCGGCCGCGTGCGCGGGCGGAATCCAGCGGTCGCGATCGCCCCACAGCACCAGCGTGGGCACACGCACGCCGCGCAGGCGTTCGGTATCCAACCCATCGAAATCGAGCTTCGGCACCATGCGGCCTACGGCTTCACGGCTGCCTGCGGCATAGAAGAAATCGACGTAACGACGGAACGTGGCCTCCGGCACGCGCGACGCGTCGCCATAGACATCACGCGTAGCCGCGCGGATGATCGACTCCGGCAACATCCACGGCGCCGACCAGCGCACCACGGCGTGCCGGAACAGGTCGATGTAGATCGGCAGCTTCATCGGGAAGCCTGCGGCATCGACCAGCACCAGCCGGTTCACCAGCGACGGCCGGCGCGCCGCGAGGTCCCATGCGATCAGTCCGCCGAGCGAGTTGCCGATCACCGTTGCACGCGAGATGTTCACCGCAGCCAGGAAGCCGTCGATGAACGCGCGATAGACGTCGACATCCATCGTCATGATGCGACCATGCGCGTCACGCAGCGGACCGGTGAGGCCAAACGGCGCGAGGTCGAGCCGCACCACGCGATAGCGGCGACGCAGCATCGGCATCAACCCCTCCCACGTATGCAGCGACGCGCCGAATCCGTGAATCAGCACCAGCGGCTCGCCCTCCGGCACGCCTTCCTCGGTGTAGTGGACCAGCGTGCCCATCACCGATACCCAGCGGGACGCGGGCAACGCGTGGCGGAGCGCCAGCGTTTCGCGCGACAGGCTGAACAGGCCGATGCGGCCCTGCCCGAACCAGCGCGTGAACGCACCCGGCGGCGACTGCAATGCCGCCTCACGTGAAAGCGTGGCGCGATTCATGCGCGTTCTCCGCGTGCGGGCGCGCCCGCCGTATCGGACAGCAGTCGCTTGCTCTTGCGTCGCGTATCGCGCACCACCAGCGACTGGTACGCGGCAGGCAGGATGCGGGAGAGGGCATCCGCCGCGTAGGCATCCGGGCCGATCAGCACGCGGCGCTTGTTCGCGCGCACACCGTCCAGGATCACGCGCGCGGCCTTGTCTGCCGTGGTGATGAAGAACTTCTCGAACTCCTCGCGGCCCTGCTGCGCGTCGCGCACCAGCAGCCCGTTCACGCTCGACGACACCCGGCTGGCACGCGCGATATTGGTCTTGATGCCGCCTGGATGCACGGTGGTCGCGGACACGCCGCAGTCCATCAGATCGAGTTCCTGGCGCAGCGATTCCGTGAATCCGCGCACCGCGTATTTGCTGGCGTTGTACGCGCCCATGCCGGGCTGCGCGAACAGGCCGAAGATGCTCGACGTGTTCACCACATGGCCTTCGCCGCTGGCCTTGAGATGGGGCAGGAATGCCTTCGTGCCATACACCACACCCCAGAAGTTGATGCCGATGATCCATTCGAGATCGTCGTAGGCCATGCCTTCGACCGTGCTCGACAACGCGACGCCGGCATTGTTGAAGATCAGGTTCACGCGGCCATGCGCGCGCGCCACGTCATCCGCCCAGGCATGGACGGCGGCGCGATCCGCGACATCCACGCGATGGCTGGTGATCTGCACCAAGGGCGCCACACAGCGCACTTCAGCCACCGTCTGCGCGAGGCCCGCTTCATTGCAGTCCGATATCGCCACGTGGCAGCCGGACTGCGCGAGCTGGATGGCCAGACAGCGCCCCATGCCCGAGCCAGCGCCGGTGATCGCGGCAACCTTGTTGTGGAAATCCTTCATGCATGTCTCCCGATATCGTTATGGGGTGTTGCGGTGTGGATGAGGGCGCAGGGTTGTGGATGCGCGCGATCGGATCTCAGGCGCGAGCGGTCTCGGCCTCATCGGGTAGCGGCGCGACGCCTTGTTCGCGCATGGGCCAGCGTTCGTAGTCGGCCATGCGGAAGGTCTGCGTCGCGCGCCAGAACTGCCATGTGAAACCTGGCCACAGCGTGGTGTTCTTGCCGCTGCGCGGGTCCATGTACCAGCTCGCGCAGCCGCCTGCCGACCAGATCGTGTGATCCAGCTTCTGCTGGATGCCGCGGTTGAAGCCATCCTGGATCGACGGGCGCACGTCCACGGCCTGCACGCGTTCCTCGCGCATCTGCCGCAGCGCGTCGAGCACGTAGCGCACCTGCGACTCGATCATGAACACCATCGAGCTGTGTCCCAGTCCGGTGTTCGGCCCCATGATCAGGAACAGGTTGGGGAAGCCCGAGACCGTGGTGCCGAGGTACGCCTCCGCGCCATCGCGCCAGGCATCGAGCACGTCACGGCCGTCTCGCCCGATGATCACGCCACGCGGCAGCGGATCGGTGGCGCGGAAGCCCGTGCCCAGGATGATGCAATCGGCCGGCCTGCGGCTGCCATCGCGCATCACCAGGGCGTCTGGTTCCACATGGTCGATGCCCGTGGTCACCACCTCGACATTGGCGCGTGCGAGCGCTCCGTAGTAGTCGTTGGACATCAGCACGCGCTTGCAGCCGATCGTGTAGTCCGGCGTCAGCTTCGCGCGTAGTCCGGGGTCGCGCACTTCCCGCGCGAGGTGGCGCCGCGCCATCCGCTCCACGGCCTTCATCAGCTTCGGATGCATCACGAAGCCCATCACGCGCATTTCCAGCATCCAGTACAGGCCGGCCCGTACCAGCCACTGTGTGAAGGGGAACTGGCGGAACATCCAGCGCTCCAGCGCGGACACGTCGCGATCCGGCTTGGGCATGACCCACGGCGGCGTGCGCTGGTAGAGGTCGAGGCGATCCACCTGTGGCGCGATCTGCGGCACGAACTGGATCGCGCTGGCGCCAGTGCCGATCACGGCCACGCGCTTGCCCGCCAACGGATAGTCATGGCGCCACTGCTGGGAGTGGAACGTGGTGCCGGCGAAAGTATCGAGACCGGGAATATCGGGAATGGCAGGGCGGCTGAGCCCGCCCATCCCCGAGACCAGGATCCGGGCGCGCACGCGCCGGCCATCGGCCATTTCCAGCCGCCAGACCCCAGCGGACGCGTCCCAGACGGCCTGCTTCAGTTCATGGCCGAAGCGCAAATGCGAGCTCAGGCCGAACGTCTCGGCGCTGTGTTCAAGGTAGCGGCGAATCTCCGGCTGCGGCGAGAACATGCGCGACCAGCTCGGATTCGGCGCGAACGAGAACGAGTAGAGATGGGATTGCACATCGCACGCGCAACCGGGATAGTGGTTATCGCGCCAGGTGCCGCCGACCGAACCGGCTTTCTCGAAGATCAGGAAATCATCGACGCCAGCTTGTTTGAGACGGATACCCATGGCCAGCCCAGAGAAGCCGCTGCCGATGATGGCGATGTCGCAGGCAGCGTCGTTGGGACGGGTGGGGATGAGACGGTCGGGCAGATCCACGGGTGCATTCATTTGGCGCATTCCGGTGGGTGCGCGGGTGTCGCCTTCGAAGGCGGCGACACGATCACGACACCATTGATTGTGACATTGAACGATGTCATCGTAGGTATCGCTGTGGCATGGGTCAATGCGCTGGTTTGAAGATTTGCTCTATTTTTTGGCAATTTCCAGCGGCTCTTGGCGCACATGAAACAAGGTGCGCGCCGAGAAATCCGCATCGGCGGCGGCAGTCAGTCGCGCGTTTGAAACCTGTCGGGGGGATGAAAAAAAATCCAGCGCTTCGGCAGAATCGCAACGCACCTTGGCCAGTGCGACTCGCACGGCCTGGCAACGACATCGAAAACACAAACGAAGACGGAGACACGATGCCCGTACCCGCCCCACCCGCTGTGGAGAAATCATCACGCCGCCAGTTCCTGAAGGTCGGCGCCGGGTTTTCCGCCGCGATCGCCTGCTCGGCGCTTCTTCCCTCGCTAACGGGCTGTTCGCCCGCCAGCACACCACCGCAGGCCGGCATGGCTTTCCTGCGGCCGGCTGATGTCGCGCTGTTCCGGGCACTGCTGCCAGCGGTAGTCAGCGAGCTGGAATCGGTCGACCCGGCCCAGCGCGAGAAGCGCATCGCCGCCGCCGTGCAGTTCATCGACGGGTCGATCGCGGCAATGGGTCTGAACGGCCGCGCGGAACTGCGCAAGCTGCTCGATCTGCTGGCCAGCACGCCGCTGCGCTGGGCCCTGGCCGGCCTGCGCGCGCCGTGGGACCAGGCCACGCCCGAGCAGGTGCGCGGATTTTTGACGCGCTGGCGTACCAGCCGCTTCGCAACGCTCAACGCGGGCGGCGTGGTGCTGGCCAAGCTGACCAGTGTCGGCTACTTCGTGCTGCCCGATGCGTGGGCCGCCGCCGGTTATCCCGGCCCCAATCCCGCGGTCTATCGCGCCATCCACAGCTGACACCCACCATGGCCATCAACGATATCTACAGCGCCGGCATCGCGTCCGGCTGGAAGGTGCTCGACGCCGCCACGTTCACCGCGCCGCGCACGTTTGAAACGGACGTCGCCATCATCGGCAGCGGCGCGGGCGGCGGCATTGCCGCCGAAATGTTCACCGAGGCGGGATTCAAGGTACTGCTGATCGAGGAAGGGGCACTGCGCACTTCGGACAGCTTCAAGGACATGGATGAAGCGCGCGCGTATCGCGAGCTCTACCAGGAGGCCGCCGCGCGTGCGACGTCCGATGGCGCCATCTCGATCCTGCAGGGGCGCTCCGTGGGCGGCAGCACCACCGTGAACTGGACGTCCAGCTTCCGCACGCCCCCGAAAACGCTGGCGCATTGGGCCACGGAGCACGCCGTAACCGGGCATTCCGAAGCCGAGATGGTGCCGTGGTTCGAGAAAATCGAAGCCCGCCTGAACATGGCGCCATGGTCGATGGACCCGAATCCGAACAACACCGTGCTCAAGCGCGGCTGCGAAAAGCTCGGCTGGGAATGGCACGTGATTCCGCGTAACGTGAAAGGCTGCTGGAACTCCGGGTACTGCGGCCTGGGCTGCCCGGTCAACGCCAAGCAGTCGATGCTGGTGTCGACGAT
Organism: Cupriavidus sp. HMR-1; assembly: GCF_000319775.1. NCBI lineage: Bacteria > Pseudomonadati > Pseudomonadota > Betaproteobacteria > Burkholderiales > Burkholderiaceae > Cupriavidus > Cupriavidus sp. HMR-1. Next base: position 41,668 of record NZ_ANKP01000039.1, on the reverse strand, counting down.
TCCCAACGCGCTCGCGCACGGGGCCACGCTCGTGCATCGGCTGCGCGTACGCACGATCGACCATGACGGCAAGACCGTGCGCGGCCTCACAGGCGATGCGCTTGGCATCGATGGCTACACGGCCACCGGCGTCACGGTCACCGTCCGGGCAAGACATGTGATCGCGGCGGGCGGCGCCATCAATACGCCCGCGTTGCTGCTGCGTTCGCGCGTACCGGACCCGCATGGGCGGATCGGCCTGCGCACGTTCATCCATCCGGTGAACCTGACCATTGCCGAGATGCCGGAAAAGATCGATCCGTACTATGGCGCGCCGCAGTCGATCGCGTCCGATTATTTCCAATGGCGCGATGGCGCAACGGGGCCGATGGGCTACAAGCTCGAAGTGCCGCCGATGTTCCCGGGCATCAGCTCGGGCGTTTTCAATGCGCTGGGCGATGACCTGCGGCGTCAGATGGCCGCGTTGCCGCATACCAACGCGATGCTGGCGCTGCTGCGCGACGGCTTCGTGCCGGAGAGCCCCGGCGGGCGCGTGCGCATTGCCGACGACGGCAGTCCCGTGCTGGACTACGACGTGAGCGACTATGTCTGGGACGGCGTGCGCCGCGCCTACCTGAGCATGGCCGAAGCCCAGTTTGCTGCAGGTGCGAAACGGGTACGACCCGCTCATCTCGACGGTCAGGACTACACGAGCTGGACCCAGGCACGCGAAGCCATCGGCCAACTGCCCCTGAAGAAATTCCGCGCGTTGCTCTTCACCGCGCACCTGATGGGTGGCTGCGGCATGAGCGACGATCCCAAGCAGGGCGTGGTGAACAGCGCGGGTCGCCACCACCAGCTCGAGAATCTCTCCGTGTTTGACGGCTCGGTATTTCCAACCAGTATTGGTGCGAACCCTCAGTTGTCAGTATTCGCACTGACGGCGCAGAATGTCTCGGCCCTATCCCGAAGCATCAAGCCGTGATCCAAATCAAGTCCGTCGCAGTCGGGCTTGCAATTTAGAGGATCTATTCGAATATAAGTCTTGTGAAACGGTCGTGGCGCTGGATAGGCTCCCACAACCGTTTCAAGCATCCGTATGCCGTTAGAGCACGGAGCCACAGCGGTCGTGGATTTTTATTTTTATTGCAGGGGTCCACTGCGGTTTCATAGCGAGAGACGCCCCCATGAAGACCGGGAAAACCACGGCAGGAGACACCAAGGCTCGCATTCTTGACGCGACCGAGAAGCTGTTCATCGAGGTAGGCTACGAAGCAACATCGCTCAGACAGGTTACGTCGCGGGCAATCGTCAACCTCGCTGCCGTCAACTATCACTTCCGCAGCAAGGAAATCATGATGCAGTCGGTGCTTGGCCGCCGGCTGGATCCCCTCAACACCCGTCGCCTCGCGTTGCTGGACGCCTGCGAGGCACGCTGGCCGGGTGCCGAGATTCGCTGCGAACACGTGATGGGCGCCCTGTTCGTGCCCGCGCTCCAGATGGCGCGCGAGCCCGAGATCGGCGGCCCATCGTTCCTGCGCCTGCTAGGGCGCGTGTATTCGGATACATCCCCGTTCATCCAGTCCTGGCTGATGGGGCACTACGCACCCGTGTTCGGCCGCTTCTTCGAAGCGTTCGCCCACGCGCTGCCGGACGTGCCACGTCAGGAGCTCGGCTGGCGCCTGCATTTCGCCCTCAAGGCGTTGGCAGGCGTGCTGGCCGGCGACGAACTCGGCAACCTGATGCCGGCGTTCACGCAGGGCAGGCGGATGAGCGATGCGCAGGTGCTGGCGCAACTGACGTCGATGGTGGTGGCGGCCCTCAAGGCGCCTTCACCCGCGCCGCAGGAACTCGGTGCGCTGCAGGATGTGTTCGAGATCGGCGAGACGCAGCACGCCGACGAGCAGGCTCACCTCGCGGCGCTGGCCGCCACTGTAGAGGGCGAATCCCACGAGGCCGCGGCAGCCGCCGCAGCCGCGCTGGGACGTGCCAGACGCAGTGCGCGACAAGTGCGCAACGAGGGAGCGGCGCGAGCGGCCACCGCCAGCATGGCGGTACGCCGCGAGCACTGCGCGACCTTCCCAAGCAACCCGCTCGACGACTGGATGCGAACCCGCCCCAGGTCCTAGCCGACAAGTGAAGCGGTGGTCCTCACCGGGGCCGCCGCACACCGGCAACGAGCGGCGACGGCATCCGTCGCTATCGATACCGACAACGTGATTCGCCACGCAACTTGCGAGGCGTGACCCGTTGCGCGCCACGCATGGCGCGTCTTCACCCGCCTGCCACGGCAGCCCGCGGGAGGGCCACGTCTTGCCCGCAAAAGGAGACATGCGATGAAACAGCTATACGCGGCAGCCGCCCTCGGCGGCATCCTGGGGATTCTTGCGGCACCGCCCGGAGGCACCACGGCGTACGCCCAGGGCGCATCCGCGCCGGCCACGCAGACCCCGCGCGTCGCCACGCCATACGATGGTCTGCCCACCTCGCAGCAGGCCACGATGCTCTCGAAACAGGTAGCCAGCGGCGAGCTTGCCGCGCAATCCGACGCGCAGGTACTGGCCACGTTCGATGCGCTGCAGCCCGAAGCCATCCTGACGTGGGCACGCGCGGAAATGAATCGCTACCCCGAGTACGAATACTCGATGACGCGCCAGGAACGACTCAACGGTCAATGGCAAGACAAGCCAGCGCGCATGATGATCCGCTACCGCCATATGCCACGCCAGCTCTACGCGAAGTGGCTGCCAAACGGCGTGCAGGCCGGCCAGGAAATCATCTATGACGAGACCCGTCGCAAGGACGAGATGTACGGGCACCTCGGCGGCATCATGGGCTTCACGTCGATCTGGACCGCAATCGACGGCACATTGGCCAAATCCCAGTCGAATCACACCGTGCGCGACCTCGGCTTCCAGTTCGTGCTGTCGATGCTCGAGCGCGATGCGAAGACGCTACGCGCGGCGGGGCTGCCCGAGAAGTACAGCCGCGTCGAAATCGTGCAGGAGCAGGGCGTTCGCATGGTGGCGCTGACATGGGAGTTGCCGGAAGGCGCGCCGAAGTACTACGCGAAGAAAGTGCAACTGATGTTCGATCTCAAGCACCCCTGGCCGCGCGCGGAAACCGCGTGGGACGCGGACGGCAACATGGTCGAGAAGATCGTCTTCGAGAAGGCCCAGAAAAAGACCTTCGACGCATCGACGTTCGATCCCTCGAACAGCGAATACAAGTTCTGAAGATGCCGAATGTGGGCCATCCCGTCCGTTTGAATTGGCGTGCCATGCATGGCAAACGCGGTTTGAACAATGACGGGAGAGGCTTGCGTGACAACGGCACGCCGCGCGGCCACGGTGTTTGGAACGAGCGCTCTATTGCGCTCGACCGCTTGAAACGCGAGATTCCGACGCACCGTGAGCTATCCCGGCAATCGCCGGAGCGCCGGTCATAACGACAAGGAGACAACCATGCAGATGTCGCATGCTCGACACGCATTTTTTGCTGTTGCAGGGGTAAGCCTGACTATGACGCTCGCTGCCTGCGGCGGCGGTGGAGATGGCGATGCCTCCAGTAGCGCAACGCCAGCCGCCGCTGCGCAGCAATGCGCCACCGTCGGCAACTGTCCCACTTCAGGGGCTACCGAAAACCAGCCCGTGGCCTCGCTGTGCCCAAGCACACTCGATTACGGCACCACGTACACCGGCGGTTCCGGCGCGGGCGAATTCCTGAAAATGCAGTTCGATTCAACCAAGGGCACGTACCAGATCACGATCATCGAATCGGCGGTGCCCAAGGCGCCGGGAACGGTATCGCCGACACGCGCGGGCGTCACGCTGACTGGCACGATGACGCATCCGACCCGACCGCTGCCGACTGCGGCGCAGAACAACTGCGCGTATGAACTGAAAACGGCCACCGCATCCGACGGCGCATCGCAGGCCATCATCGACCCCGCCAATCCGCCGATCATCTTCATCGGCAATGGCGTGGCGGGCGGCGGCATTCCTGGCGCGACGATCCAGTATGGCGGCCTGCTGGGGCTCGGCAAGATCCCACAGCGCACGTTCCCGATGTACCCGGTGCTGGCATTTGCGCAGACGGAGACCGACTTCAGCAAGGTCGCGGGCACGTACAACCTGCTCGGCTATCACCTGGTACCGTCCGGCGGCAAGTTGACTGGCGCCACGAACTACGCGCCCGCTACTGCCAACACCGTGGAAACGCTCAACGCCGACGGATCATGCGCGCCGGCCAGCGGCGGGTCCTGCCTGTCGACGGGCCAACCCTGGCATTTGCGTGCCGGTAACGATGGCGCGTTCGGCAGTGACAACGATGGCGGGGCGGGCAGCCAGCCTTATCCACACTTCTATGCCAACGCGCTCGCGCCCGCGAACGCACGCGCACGCGGCGTGCTGGTGGTCGGCAAGCTCGAGGGCAAACAGGTACCGCTGCTGGTCCGCGTGGGCTACGCCTACATCAACGGACTGGACATCAGGGTCGACGACGAATCCGGCCTGGCCCTGATGACGCCAACCTCCACGGCCACCCAGGCCAGCATGCAGGGCAGCTACATCGGCTCGGGCAGCGACTTCAAGTACCTGTCTTCGACGGTCCAGAACAACCTCGTTGCGTTGATCGACCCGCAGGACCCGTCGCTCAAGCCGGTCGGCGGATTCCAGATGGACTTCACGCAGGCCACGCGGCCCGGCGTGGTAGCCACTGTCGACAACAGCGGCGTCACGGGATCGGTCGTCACTACTGGCCCCGTGTATGCCCACCTGTTCGGCCCCGCAGCAGATCCAACGTTCCGTGTCAGCGCGCTGGCCAGCCGCTGACGCAAAACATCCACTGCCTCACACCTAGAAGAACCCCATAGGAGACATCATCATGCCGCTGCCGCAATCGCATCAACCACGTTCCGCAGCTCCGCTGCGGCCCTGGGCGCCACGCCTGGCGCTGGCACTGGTTACCACCGCGGCACTCGCCGGATGCGGCGGTGGTGGCGATGGCGACAGCGCGCAAACCGCAGTGCCCGCTGCCGTGCCTGCCCGACTCTGTCCTGCATCGGTCGACTATTCGACGCCTTATGTCGGCGGCACCGGATCGGGAGAACTGGTGAGCGTGCAGATCGATACCGCGAAGATGACGTGGGCCGTCACGTTTCTGGATTCATCGGTCCCACGCACCACGGGCACGGTGCAGCCAACGCGCTCCGACGCCACCAACGGGCAGAACGTGATGACCGGCAAGCTCGCGCAGGAAACTGGCCTGCCCACCGACAAGCTGAATCAATGCGCCTTCCAGTTGCTCGGCGCGAGTCTCGATGCATCGCGCCCGGCACGCCTGTTCCTGGGTGAAGGCGTGATGGGCGGCACGATCCCTGGCGCGCGCATCCAGTTCAACGGCATTGCCGGTGCCGGCGCCGTGCCCGACACGACGTTCCCGTACTTCCAGTTCATCGGCTTCGCGCAGACCGAGACGGACCTGAGCAAGATCGCGGGCGTCTACAACGGGTCTGGCTTCCATGAGATTCCATCGAAGAATTTCGCGCAGGTCGCGCAGGACTACAAGATGTCCCTGGCCGCCGATGGTTCATTCACGGTCTGCGACAACAAGACCGGCGGCACCTGCAAGCAGAAGGGCAACAAGTTCGTGCCGCAAGGCAACGGCTCGCTGCTTTCCACCAACTACGAAGGCGAGCAGCAACCAAGCCTCGGCGGCGTGCTGGGCCGAGCGTACCTGATCGTGGGCAAGCTGCGTGGACAACTCGTGCCGATCATGATTCGCGTCGGCTATGCCAATGCGTCGTTCACGAACCTGCAACCGGTGGGTGCGGATGACGAGATCGGCATCGGCATGATGGCGCCGGCGGTGTCGATCACACAGGGTAGTGTCAATGGCGAGTACATCGGCGTGGACAGCAACTTCGACTACCGCACCACGGCGCTGGTGGGTGCCGATGCCGCGCAACTGGACCCGTTCCGCGCGTCCGACGCCACGCTGGCCACGGCGCTGAAGCTCGACTACTCGCAGACCACCGCTGGCGTAGTGACCACCACGCGCAAGGACAACGCCACGATCACGGGCAAGTTCATGTTCACCGGCGGCGTGTTCGGCTTCCTCGAAAACCGCACCACCGGCCCGTACTTCACGGTCGGCGCCTTCGTGCAATAACAACCCAGGGGACCGACATGCATAACAAACGCCTCTCGCTGGCCCGCCTGCTTTCGATCGCCGCAGCCTTTCTCGCCTGCAGCGCCTTCATGGCCACCACCGCGCACGCGCAAAAGGCCGGGGACAACGTCGTTTCCGCGGGCTGGTTCCACATCGAGACTTTCGGTACCAGCGGCCCGTTGACCACTACCTTGCTCGATGTGCCGATCAACTATCCGCTTGGCCTGCCGACGTCGTTTTCGGCGCCAGGCAGTGGCCTGTCGACGTCGAATGCCGACACGCTAGGTTTGACGTTCAGCCACTTCGTCACCGACAACATCGCGATCACAGCCGTGGGCGGCATTCCGCCCGAGTTCAAGATCTACGGACACGGTTATCTGATTCCGCCGGGCCCGGCCGGCGCACTGGGTCACCAGAGCCTGGGCGACCCGTCGCTGAATCCGATCATCACGCGCGCGCGTCAGTGGAGCCCTGCGGCAATGGTGCAGTATCACTTCCGCGCTCCGGATGTGACATTCCGACCGTTTGTCGGTGTTGGTGTCTCGTACAACTTCTTCACCAATATCGACGTCAATCCGGCGTTCGCTGCATCGGTGAACAATAACCTCGGCGCGATCCTGGCTGCGGGTGCTGGCATTCCGGGACCAACGTCGGTCCACGCCGATGCGTCGTCGTCGTGGGCGCCGGTCTTCAATGTCGGCGGCACCTACAACTTCACCGAGCATTGGGGTGTCACTGGCGCGGTCACGTACATCCCGCTCAAGAGCGAATCGACGATGACGATCAAGGCGTCGGACGGCACCGTGCTGTCGACCTCGAAGACGACACTGCGGCCAAACCCGCTGGTGTTCTTCCTCGCGGCGACCTACAAGTTCTGATCGACGTCGGCCACAACGCAAAAAGGGCGAAGCCTTGAAAGCTTCGCCCTTTTTTTGCTGAACCGAAACGATGACTTACTGCGTCGTCGTTGTCTGCGGTGCCGGCTGCTGCGCCACCGGTCCTTTCTCCACCAGCCCGCCACCCAGCGCGCGGTAGAGGTCGATCGAGTTCACCAACCGCAACTGCCGTGCCGCAACCAGATCCTGCTCGGCCGAGAACAGCTGGCGCTGCGCGTCGAGTTCGTCGAGGTAGCTCGCCACGCCGCTGCGGAAGCGCATCCGCGCCAGTTCGTAGCGCGCGGCTTCCGCGTTACGCTGCTGTTCCTGGCCAGCCACCTGGTCCTCGAGCGTGCCGCGTGCCACGAGGGCATCGGCCACTTCGCTGAACGCGGTCTGGATCGTCTTCTCGTAGTTGGCGATCTGGATGTTCTTGCGGACGTTGGACAGGTCCAGGTTCGACATGTTTCGGCCGTAGTCGAAAATCGGCAGCACGAGTTGCGGCGCGAACGACCACACGTGAGCGCCCGAGTCGAACAGGTTCGTGAACGACGTGCTGATGGTGCCGGCATTGGCCGTCATCGTGATGCGCGGGAAGAATGCGGCCCGCGCCGCGCCGATGTTGGCATTGGCCGACAACAACTGCTGCTCGGCCTGACGGATGTCCGGACGCTGCGTCAGCAGTTCCGAGGGCAGACCCTCGGGAATATCGCTGATGATGTGTTCGTCCGACAGACGCATCGGCGCAGGCAGGTTCGGGATCTCGGCGATCGGCTTGCCCACCAGCACTTCCAGCGCGTTCTGCGCCTGCGCGCGCTGACGCGCCAGCTGCGCTGCGGCCACGCGGGCCTGCGCCACCAGCGATTCGTTGTCGCGCAGGTCCAGCGCGGACGTCGCGCCGGCGCTGAAGCGCTTCTGCGCCAGTTCGTACGTGCTCTGGCGCGCCTTGTAGGTGTCGCGGGCCAGATCGTACTGCTCGGCAAAGGCGCGTTCGGCCAGATAGGCCTTGGCAACCTCCGAAACCAGCGAGATATACGCGGCGCGGTGTGCTTCCTCGGTGGCCAGGTACTGCGCCAGCGCGGCGTTCGAGAGGCTACGCACGCGGCCGAAGAAGTCGAGCTCCCACTGCGTCACCGACAGGCCGACCTGGTACACGTTACCCGTGAACGACTGGTCGATACCCGACGAGGCACCCGAGAAGCGGCCGCGCTGGAAGCCGGCATTCGCATTCACGGTCGGCAGCAGGTCGGCGCGCTGGATCTGGTACTGCGCGCGCGCCTCTTCGATGCGGAGCGCGGCGGTACGCAGGTCGCGGTTGTTCTCCAGCGCCGCCTCGATCAGCCCTTGCAGGCGCGGGTCGGTGAAGAACTCGCGCCAGCCGATCTCGGTGGCGCGGCGCGTTTCACCGCTCTTCACCTCGGCCGAGGCATAACCTTCCGGCGCTGCCGGGTAGCCGCCCGCCACAGGTGCGGCGGGGCGGTCATAGTGCGGCGCCATCGTGCAGCCGCTCAGCACCCCGGCCACCAGCAGCAGAGTGGTCAAAGTCTTTGTCATAGTCAGATTTCCTTCTGGCTTTCCAGGCGTGCCATTTCCCGCTCGTGCTGGGCCTTGCTGCCCTTGAAGCGGCTACGCACCACCACGAAGAATACTGGCACCAGGAAGATCGCCAGCAGCGTTGCCGTGATCATCCCGCCCATCACGCCGGTACCGATTGCGCGCTGGCTGCCCGAGCCCGCACCAGTGGCAATCGCCAGCGGCAGCACGCCCAGAATAAATGCCATCGACGTCATCAGGATCGGGCGGAACCGCAGGTGCACCGCTTCGAGCGTCGCATCCACGAGGCTACGGCCCTGCGCCTGCAGGTCCTTGGCAAATTCCACGATCAGAATGGCGTTCTTGGCGGACAGACCGATCGTCGCGATCAGGCCCACCTTGAAGTACACGTCGTTCGGCATGCCGCGCAGCGTCACGCCGAGCAGCGCGCCGATCACACCCAGCGGCACCACCAGCAGCACGGCCACCGGAATCGACCAGCTCTCATAGAGCGCGGCCAGACACAGGAACACGATCACCAGCGACAACGTGTACAGGATCGGTTCCTGCGAGCCGGCCAGGCGTTCTTCATACGACTGACCCGACCACTCGAAACCGAAGCCCGGCGGCAGCTTGGCGAAGTTTTCCTCCATCACGCGCATGGCGTCGCCAGTGGACTTGCCCGGCGCGGCCTGGCCCGCGAGCTTCACGGCCGGCATGCCGTTGTATCGCTCCAGGCGCGGCGAACCCATGATCCACTTCGACGTCGCGAACGCGGCAAACGCCACCATGTCGCCATTGGCATTGCGCACGCGCAGCTTGGTCAGATCGTCCGGCAGACGGCGATCCGCACCCTCGGCCTGCACGATCACACGGCGCACGCGACCCTCATAGATGAAGTCGTTCACGTACGAGGAGCCAAATGCGATCGACAGCGTCGAGTTGATATCGGCCACCGATACGCCCAGCGCGCGCGCCTTTTCGCGATCGATGTCGATGCGCAACTGCGGCGCGTCTTCCTGGCCTTCCGGACGCACGCCCTGCAGCACCGGCGACTGCGCCGCCATGCCCAGCATCTGGTTACGCGCTTCCATCAGCTTCGCGTGGCCCTGACCGCTGCGGTCCTGCAGACGGAAGTCGAAGCCCGACGAGTTACCCAGTTCGGAGATGGCCGGCGGGTTCAGCGGGAAGATGATCGCGTCCTTGATGAACGACAGCGCGCCGAACGCACGGCCCACCAGCGCCTGCGCGGTCTGATCCGCGCCCGGACGCTCCTTCCAGTCCTTCAGACGCACGAACGCGATACCGCCGTTCTGGCCGCGGCCGAAGAACGAGAAGCCCGCCACCGTGATCATCTGGTCCACCACCTTCGATTCCTTCTGCAGGTAGTAGTCCTCGATCTGCTTGAGCACGCCGATCGTGCGCTCTTGCGTCGCGCCCGTGGGCAACTGCACCACGGTGATCATGTAGCCCTGGTCCTCATCAGGCAGGAACGACGACGGCAGGCGCTTGAACAGCACCACCACCCCGGCAATGATCACCAGGTAGATGATCACGTAACGGCCCGTGCGCTTGAGAATGCGCGCGACCATGCCCTGGTAGCTGCCCGATGCGGTGGTGAAGGTACGGTTGAACCAGCCGAAGAAACCCTTCTTCTCGTGGTGATGGCCTGCTTCCACCGGCTTGAGCATCGTGGCGCACAGTGCCGGGGTCAGCGTCAGCGCCAGCAGCGCCGAGAAGCCCATCGAAGCAATCAGCGACAGCGAGAACTGGCGATAGATGTTGCCGACCGAGCCCGAGAAGAACGCCATCGGGATGAACACCGCCGTCAGCACCAGCGTAATGCCGATGATGGCGCCCGTGATCTGTCCCATCGCCTTGCGCGTGGCTTCACGTGGCGAGAGTCCTTCCTCGCTCATGATCCGCTCGACGTTCTCGACCACCACAATGGCATCGTCGACCAGAATACCGATCGCCAGCACCATGCCGAACATTGTCAGCACGTTGATCGAGAAGCCGAACGCCAGCATCGCGCCGAACGTGCCAAGCAGCGCCACCGGCACCACCAGCGTCGGGATCAGCGTCGCGCGGAAGTTCTGCAGGAACAGGTACATCACCAGGAACACCAGCACCACGGCTTCCAGCAGCGTCTTGACCACTTCCTCGATCGAGATCTTCACGAAGGCCGAGGTGTCGTAAGGCACGCTGAACTCGTAGTCCGGCGGGAAGAAGCGCGAAAGCTCTTCCATCTTGGCGCGCACCGCGGTGGCGGTGGCCAGCGCGTTGCCGGTCGGGGCCAGCTTGATGGCGATGGCCGAGGCCGGCTTGCCGTTGATGCGGGCGAGCGTCGAGTAGTCGGCGCCGCCCAGTTCCACGCGGCCGACGTCCTTGATGCGCACCGACGAACCGTCCGGATTCACGCGCAACAGGATGTTGGCGAATTCCTCGGGCGTGTTCAGACGGCTTTCGGTACTCACCGTGGCGTTAAGCTCCGTGCCAGACGGCGACGGGGTGCCGCCCAGTTCGCCCACGGCAACCTGGATGTTCTGCTCGGCCACTGCGGCCTTCACGTCTAGCGGCGTGAGGTTGTAGCCGGTCAGCTTGGCCGGATCCAGCCAGATCCGCATCGCGTATTCGGTACCGAACAAGTCGGCCGCACCCACACCGGGCACGCGACGGATCGAGTCGACGACCTGCGCGGACACGAAGTTACCGAGCTCGATCGCATCCGAGTTACCGGATTTGGACGAGACCGTGATGAACATCATGTAGTTGTTGCCGGCCTTGTCGACCTTCACACCCTGTTGGCGCACTTCCGCCGGCAGACGCGCTTCCACGCGCTTCAGGCGGTTCTGCACTTCCACGGAGTTCAGGTCGGAACTCGAGCCCGGCGCGAACGAGATATTGATCGTGGCCAGGCCGGACGACTCACTCTGCGACTCGTAATAGAGCAGGTTCGGCGCACCGTTGAGCTCCTGCTCGATCGGCGTCACCACCGTGTCTTCAATGGTCTTGGCCGATGCACCAGGGTAGGTCGTGCTGACCGTGATGATCGGGGGCGCGATATTGGGGTACTGCGCGATCGGCAATTGCAGGATCGCGAGTGCCCCGCCCAGCACGATGATCAGCGCGAGCACCCACGCGAACACCGGCCGGTCGATGAAAAACTTCGCCATGAAACTGGCTCCCTAAGTGTGCGTGGTCAGCCTTGCTTGGCCGGCGTCTGCTCGGCGGGCTTGGCTTCGTTGCTGGCTTCGGACTTGCCGCCTTCAGCACCCTGCGCGCCCGCGCCCGATGCCGGCGCAGCCGCGGTCTGCGGGTTCTGGAACGGCACGGCCTTGGCAGGCGCGCCCGGGCGAACCTTTTGCAGGCCCTCGACGATGACCTTTTCGCCACCCTTGAGGCCTTCGGTCACCACCCAGCGATCGCCGATCGCCTGCGGCGCCTTGACCGGCACCGCGGCTACCTTGCCGTCATCGCCCACCACCAGCACGCTCGCACCCTGCGCGCCACGGATCAGCGCGCGCTGCGGCACGGTCAGCGCCTTTTCGTCCACACCCTGTTCGATCTTCACGCGCACGAAGGTGCCCGACAGCAGTTCACGCTTCGGGTTCGGGAACTCGGCACGCAGCGTGATCGAACCGGTGGTCGGGTCCACGGTCATGTCCGAGAACAGCAGCTTGCCGGTCATGCCGTATTCCTTGTCGCCGGCTTCCGGGTACAGGTGCACGCGCGCGCCGCCGTTCACACCCTTGACCTGACCGGCCTCGATGGCGCGACGCAGGCGCGCCACTTCCGACGCCGGTTGCGTGAAGGTCACCCAGATCGGCTCGACTTGCTCGACGGTGGTCAGCTTGGTGGCTTCGCCCTTGCCGACCAGCGCGCCTTCCGTGATCAGCGCACGGCCGACGCGGCCGGAGATCGGCGCGGTGACGGTGGTGTAGCCCAGATTGATCTGCGCGGTCGTCACAGCCGCCTTGGCGGCGGCGATATCGGCATTGGCCTGGCCGGCGGCGGCAACCGCCTCGTCGTATTCCTGCTTGCTGACGGCGTTGGCGGCCACCAGCGGCTTGTAGCGCTCGGCCTTCTGGCGCGCGGACACGGCATTGGCCTCTGCACGCTCGAGCTGGGCCTTGGCCGAAGCCAGTTGCGCCTGATACGGGGCGGGATCGATGCGGAACAGCACCTGACCGGCCTTCACTTCACCGCCTTCGGTGTAATTGCGCGACAGGACGATACCTTCCACGCGGGCACGCACCTCGGCGGTGCGCACACCCTCGAGACGACCCGGCAATTCATTGACGACGGCAACTGCGGACGGCGTGACGGTCACGACACCCACTTCCGGAGGCGGCATCGCGCCGCCCTGCGGGGCTTTCTGGCCGCAGGCGGACAACGCCAGTACCGCCACAGCGGCGGCAACACTACGGATCTGTTGGGACTTCCTCATCGATAACCCCATGATGGCAATTTGAGATCTGCCGCAATGCCCGCGACGCGAACAGTCGCAAAGGGCAACACACTCCGGGGGCGGGGCATGGCGGCCAAACAGGTTTTTGCTCGTTGCCAGCCGCCGCTCGCAAGTCGGTGGATGGAAACGCTTTTCTTTCTACAGGCAGGATTTCCCGGTTTCGGCTCATGGCTGCGTCGCTTTGCGCGCGCGCCATCACACAAATCAGGTTGGCTGAAACTCGGGCAGGGGCGTATTATAGATACATTCGCGCATGTATGTAAGTACCCGGATAAATTTTGGGGCGTTTACAACACATGGCAATGGTTGCGTGTAGTGGAATGCTCCTGCAAATCGAGCACGATTGTTCCATTCACGGTACGATGCGCCCCGCCTAGTGCCGTTGCGCAATTTGGAGAGAGAAGCGCCTTGCCATCCACCGGCAGCGCCCATGGAGACCTGGCGACCACCACCGTCCGGGTAAAGAGGGAAATGGTCAGACGTACCAAGGAAGAAGCGCTAGAGACGCGCAACCGCATTCTGGATGCGGCAGAGGCCGTGTTCCACGCCCGTGGCGTGGCACGTCCTTCGCTGGCGGACATTGCCGAGGCGGCAGGCGTCACGCGCGGCGCGATCTATTGGCATTTCAAGAACAAGAGCGACGTGTTCGCCGCGATGTGCGATCGCGTCAACCTGCCAGTCGAGGCGCTCTGCTCACCCGAGCGCATTGCCTCGCAGGAAGACCCGCTCGGGAGCATCCGCGACATCTGCGCATTCGTGTTCCGCCAGACCGTCAACAATCCCCAATGGCGTCGCGTGTTCGAAATCATCTTCCACAAGTGCGAGATGGTCGAGGACAACGGCGCCATCTTCGTGCGCCAGCGCCAGTCGCACCAGGAAGGCACGGTGAAGATGCGCGAGCATCTGCGGCTGGCGATGGAGCGCGGCCAGTTGCCCGCCGACCTCGACCTGCCACTGGCCGTCAATGCCTTCCACGCCGCGATCGGTGGCGTGCTGGCGCACTGGCTGTTCTCCCCCGAGGATTTCGAACTGGCCCGCGAGGCCGAACGCCTGGCGGACGCATTCATCGACACATTGCGCCTCTCGCCGGCTCTGCGCGTGGGCTACGTGCCACGCCCCATGGCGCCGCTCGATGCGGAAATGGCGGCGCTGTGCGAACGGCAGCCCCAGCAGGCCCTGGCGCCGAACTGATTCCCGAACTGATTCCCGAACTGATTCCCGAACTGATTCCCGAACTGACTCCCGAACTGATTGCCGAGCTGGCTATGAGCCGTCAACCGCGCATGGCTTCGCGCCAACGCGCGATGAACGCCTTCTTGCGCAGGGCATCCTGCGCCGCCAGCAGACCCGGCCCGACGCTGATCGGCCTGAGCGCGTAGCCCAGCCGTTCCGCCAGTGCGTTGGCAGTGTGCGTGCTGTCGATGTCGGTGCGAATCGTGTACAGCTGGGACGTGGTCTGACTCAGCAGGACCTGCCCATCGCGCGACAGCAGGAAATCGAGCCACAGTCGCGCCGCGTGTGGCCTCGGCGCCTGCCGCGCGATGAACGCCACGCGCGACATCACCAGGGTGTAGTCGCGCGGCGCGATGACGGCAATCCCGGCCCCGCGCTCCATCAGCGACAGCGCATAGGAACCCAGCAGGTTGTAGCCCAGCACCAGCTCGCCACTGGCGATGCGTTCGATCATGTCCGCCGTCGATGCAGACAACTGCACGCGCGCGCGGCCCAACGCCTGAGCCAGATACCAGAACTCGCTGCCCATCCGCGCATCCTGCTGGGCGAGCAGATACCCAACGCCAGAACGCTCCACGTCGTACGTCACGATCTTGCCCCGCCATTGCGGCGCGCGGTCCTGCAGCAAACGCGCCAGGCCGCTGCGGCTGCCCGGAATATGGGTGCCCGCGAAGTGCTTCCGGTTGTAGACGATCACCGCAGGCTCGAACGTGGTGCCGAACGCCTCGTCGCGCCAGACCGCCCAGCCCGGCAGGCCATCGCGTTCCGGCGACTCGTAGCGCTGCGCGTAGCCGTCGTTGACGAGCTTGATCTGCAGGTCCATCGCCGTGCTCCAGAGCACGTCGGCCACATCCGCGTCCCTTGCCGGCCGGTTCGCGCCGAGGCTGGCGCTCTCCGCCAGGAAGCGGTTGTTCAGCTCGATTGTGTTCAGGTCCTGATATCGCACCCGAATACCCGGATAGCGGGCTTCGAATGCGTCGATCAGTGGCTGCGCGATCTCCAGATCGGTCGAACCATAGACCGTGACCGATCCCTCGCGCTGCGCGCGCGCGATCACCTCGATATAGTCGCTCGGATACCCCGCCGGCACCCGCGCCGTCGGCTGCGCCCGGGCCGGAAACGACGGCACACCCGCAGCCATGACGGCGCCCGCCATCAGCAGGTGACGGCGAGAAGCATGAACCGGAGGCGACTTGGTTTCTGGCACAGTAGACACGCGTGTTGTACACGGGGAGGAGCGCCGCCATTATAGGGCGCGAGCGGCGCCCCCGACACCCGCCGCCAAGGCGGTATCATAGGCGCCCTCGGGGGCAGCCCCCGGAGACAGATCAAGAGCGGGCAGAGGAGGGTCCCATGCGCATCCTGCTGGTGGAAGATGAAGTGGAACTGGCCCGCTGGGTCACACGCGCACTTGAGCAGGGCGGCTTCGTGATCGAGCATGTCACCGACGGTCTGAAGGCCGAGGCCCGACTCATGGCCGAGGAATACGATGCCGTCGTGCTGGACCTGCGCCTTCCCGGCAAGGACGGCCTGGCCGTGCTGAAGGCCATGCGTGGCCGCGACGACCGCACGCCCGTGCTGATCCTCACCGCGCAGGACACCCTGGACGAACGCGTGCGCGGTCTCAATCTCGGGGCCGACGACTACCTGCCCAAACCATTCGCCATCGCGGAACTCGAAGCCCGTATCCTGGCGCTGATCCGGCGCAGCCGTGGCCGGGCGCATCCGCGCCTGCAATGCGGCACGCTGGTATTCGACGGCGAAGCGCGCAGCTTCACACTGGCTGGCGCGCCGCTGTCCCTGACCCCGCGCGAATCGACGCTGCTCGGCGCGCTGCTGGCCCGAAGCGGCCAACCGCTGACGAAAGCCCAATTGCTCGACAAGGTGTTTTCGCTCGACGCGGACGTGAGCCCGGACGCCATCGAGGTGCTGGTCTATCGCCTGCGCAAGAAGCTGTCCGGCCACGGCGTGACCATCGTCACGCT
This sequence comes from Cupriavidus sp. HMR-1, assembly GCF_000319775.1. NCBI lineage: Bacteria > Pseudomonadati > Pseudomonadota > Betaproteobacteria > Burkholderiales > Burkholderiaceae > Cupriavidus > Cupriavidus sp. HMR-1. The sequence goes on along the minus strand of NZ_ANKP01000039.1, from coordinate 25,421 downwards.
ACGCGGCTTCGGCTACCTGCTCGAGCCAGAGGCCGCCACCTGATGTGGCCTCGCCGCCTGCGCCAGCGCGCGCGCCTGCCTGTGCGGTCCTGGTTGCGCGGCAGCCTGCGGCGCCAGTTGCTGATCCTGCTGGTCCCGGCGCTGGCGCTCATGATGGCGGTCGATACTTGGTTCACCTACGGCACCCTGCGCGATGCCGCCAACACGGCATACGACCGCTCGCTGTACGGCTCCGTGCTGACCATCGACAACGCCATCGGGATGGCCGGCGAGAGCATCCAGCTATCGCTGCCCGACGCGGCCATGGAGATGTTCGAAACCGCGGCGCAGACACACGTGTTCTACCGCGTGTCGATGGAGCGGGCCGGCCAGATCGAGACTGTCACCGGATATGACGATCTGCCGCTGCCGACGGGAGCGCTGCGGAACGGCCAGCCGCGCTTCTACGACGCCACCTATCGCGGCGACCGGGTCCGCATCGCGGCGATGGCCCGCCCGGTCTATCGCCCCGACGCGCACATGCGCGTGATCATCCAGGTGGCGGAGACCGCCGAGCCGCGCGCGGCGCTGATCGGCAACGTCTGGCGCAGCGCACTGCTGCGCGACATCGCGCTGATCATCGTATCGGCGCTGATCCTGGTCGGCGGCATTACCTACGTGCTCCGCCCGCTGCAACAGGTACGTGACGATGTGCGCGCGCGCTCGCCCGAGGATCTGACCCCGCTCGAGTTCGACCATGTGCCGGTCGAGGTGCGCCCGCTGGTCGACGCGGTGAACCTGCACGTATCGCGCTCCGACGCGATGGCGCAGGCGCAGGCCCAGTTCATCGCCGATGCCGCCCATCAGCTCCGCACGCCACTGGCCATCCTGAAGACACAGGCCGAGTTCGCGCAGCGGCAGCTCGACACGTTCGGCGGCGAAGGCGCGGCGCATTCGGGCGCCGCCGAGGCCGTTGGTGGCATCGTCAAGCAACTGGAGCAGGCCGCGCGGATGACCAACCAGTTGCTGGCACTGGCGCGCGTCAGACAGCACGCGCCGGACGGCACCGCCCCGGCCACGGAAGTGGAGATCATCGACGCGATCGGCGTGGCGGAGCAGGTGGCGCTGGACTACCTGCCACTCGCTCGCGGACGCCAGCAGGATTTCGGCTGGGAGCGACCGGCCGGACTGGAACTGCCAGTGCAGGCCGATCCCGCGCTGTTGCGCGAGGCATTCGCCAACCTTGTCCACAACGCCATCCAGTACTCGGGACGCCGCAGCCGCATCACGCTCTCCGCCACACAGGTCGACGACAGCGCCATGCTCATCGTCGAGGATGACGGCCCCGGTATTCCCGAGGCCGAACGCGAGAAGGTGTTCGCGCGCTTCTATCGCCGGGTCGGCCACACGGAAACGGGGTCGGGCCTCGGACTTGCCATCTCGCGTGAGATGGCGATGCGCTGCGGCGGCACCGTGGTCTTGCGCGAAGGCGCCCAGGGGCGTGGCGTGCGCGCGGAACTCAGCTTGCCGCTGGTGAAGCCGACGGCCTGATAAGCCGCGCACACCGACTCACTGCTACTTCTTCATCACCGCATCGGCACATGGGTCGGGACGATCCACGGCAGGGACACGCACGAGCGCATCGAATGCCTTACCGTTGGCCGCTGACTCCACATAACCGACGCTGAGCACACGCGCGTCATCTTGATTGGCGCGATCGAGCCAGCGGGGCACACCGATGTCGCGCCGCACGTGGCCGTTCCCTGCGATCAGCACCACGCCCCGGTCGCCATGCGCCTTCATGATCTGCGCCATCACGGCATCGCGGGCGGCTTGCGCGTCGAGCATCCCTGGCAACATCGCCTTCGGGAAATTGCCGCAGTGCCCGGCATCGAGCGTCGCTGTCTGCAAGGCGACGAGGTCGGCAGGCAAGGGCTTGTCCAGTTTCAACTCGGCCTGCTGTTGGGGTGCGAAAACTTGCCCGAGCCCGCCGCGCACGATCTTCGCGGCATCGCCACGCGACAGGTTCGCGGCAAGCAACGGCAGGTCGTATTGCAATGCAAGTGATACCACCGGCTGGTAGAGCGCCCAGTCCCAGCCACTCTTCGGGCCCGTCGCCTGCGCGATGACATAGTCCGCATCGCGCGGACGCTCGCGACGCGCACGGTCGATATCGCCCTGCCGTTCGCGGTCGAATTGCTCCATCGCGATCGCGGGCCGCCAGCCCGCCTCCACGGCCTGCGTCAGCGCCTGCAGCCGCTGCCGTTGGCCCGCCGCGTTGTCATGCACCTCTCCGAGCAATACGTAGGTCTTGTTCGGGAAGCGCTGGCTCAAGGCATCTGGCGAAGGTCCAGTCGACGCGCATCCGGCGGTCAGGGCTGCCATCGCGATACAGGCTACGAATCGGTTCATCGCTGTGGTCTCTCCGGTTGCCCGGCACTTGCGCCAGGCCATTGGGATGGGAGCTTGACGCGACACGAGCCGATTGTCCACAGCATGTGCATCAAGGTGGCTGGTAGCCCGGGATACGCGCGACGCGCAGCGACGTTCATTTCGTCGATTGTGGGGACCGCTGCGCCGCGTCAGAACGCCAACTTCACACTCGCTGCGAAGGTTCTGCCTGGTTGCGTGTAGAAAGCGAGACCCGGTTCCGACGCGGAAACGCCTGTCTGGCGCACGTCGCCCCAAAGCCAGTAGGTCTTGTCGAAGAGGTTGTTCACGGCCAGCGCAATTGTGGCCCGCTTGCCAAGCCGCCACCAGGCCTGCAGATCGACCACGCCATAGCCACCTGGCTTGAAGTACGTCACGCGTCGTGTGTCGTCAGTCCGCGTCACTGCTCTGGCGCCGCGCCAGCGCAATGCGGCGCCGGGTCCTTCGCTGACCGAAGGCTCCCACGTCAGCCCTGCGGAGGCACGCAGCGGCGACACGCTGTTCAACGGCTGATCCGTTTGCTCGTTCGTGCCATGCGCATAGGCTACCGCGCCATCGACACGCCACTGCGGCAGGAAGCGCCACACTCCACGCCATTCCGCACCGTAGATGCGCACCTTGGCCTGATTGCGGAACTGATAGGTCGCGCGCATGGCCGGCAAACATGCGGGGTCGGACGGACACGCCAGTTGAACCTGTTCGATAAAGTCCCGGTACCGGTTGTCGAACATGGCCACGCTGGTCTGAACGTTCTCGCCGGTGTACCGCACGCCGACCTCGAATGAGCGGCTCTTCTCGGGATCGAGTTCGCTGTTCGGCGCCGCGCCGTAGCCCTGCACCAGGTTGCGGAAACTGCCGTTGATTTCCCGATAGTTCGGCGCACGGTAGCCGAACACGTACTGCGCCCAGACGTTGACGCGATCCGTGGCCTGCCAGAGCGCGGACAACTTCGGCGACAGGTTGGAATTGCTCTGGCTGACCGCGGGCTTCGCCGCCACGCTGTTGTAGAGCGAGTCGTCATCGGGCCCAAGCGAGTAGTGATCGAAACGCAGACCCGGCGTCAGCGTGAGCCGCCCGTTCATCAAGCGCAACTCGTCTTGCACGAACACACCCACCTGCCGCGTCGCGCCCTTGGGAAAGTCATGCAGTGGGAATGTCTCGCCAGCCAGTGACTTCGTGCGCGTACTGGTGGTGACGTTGACGACCGTGGCATCGCGATACTCCTCGGACTCCGTGCGGATGAAGTCGACGCCTCCGATCAGGCGATGTTCGACGCTGCCGGTGTGAAACGACTTGTCGGCCTGGAAGTTGAAACCGGTCTGTTGCTGCTCGAAGCCGAAATCGAGCCTCACATCGCAAAGGTTGGCACCGGCGAGGGTAGCGGAACAGCCGCGGCTGGTACGGCTGCGCACCTGGTTCGTGACGTTCGTGGTGCGGCTCTTTTGATAGTAGATCGCAGCGGTCAGGCGATCGAGCGCGCCGCTGTCGGGACGCCACTCGTAGTCAAGCGATACGCGGTCGCGCGCCAGGTCCTCCGTACCGTTGGCGGACGTCACACGCGGTAGCGACCGTGACAAGCGCAACATGTCCGTATCGCTGGCGGCATCGCGGTGCTCGTAGCTCAGCCTGAGGCGCTGCCGTGCCGTGGCATTGAGCACGATTTTGCCGAGGTAGGCGTTGGTATCAACATCCTGCGGGTTAGGCGCGGTGCGCGACACTGACACCGAATCGTCGCCACCCATGTTCTTCGTCTCGTGTGCGCGACGGTGCGCGTACATGAACAACCCCTGGATCAGATCGTTGCCACCGGCCACGCCGACGGTCTGACCGAAGCCATTGTCGATGCCGTTCCAGTTCAGCCCGACTTCAGCACCGACCGACTTGTCGCGCATGAGATCCGTTGGGTCCTTCGTGGCATACGAGACCACGCCACCGATCGCATCGGACCCGTACAAACTCGATGCAGGGCCGCGCAGCACTTCCACGCGCTTCAGGAACGAGAACTCCGGCGCGTCACGCGTGGACGTGGTGATGTTCGACGGCCCGCCCCCGTTGTAGAAGTCTGGCAGCCGCACACCGTCAACCATCTGCAGCACACGGTTGTCCTCGATGCCACGGATGTTGATGCTGCCGGCTCCAAAACGGCGGCGGTCGCGCGGCACATCGATGTCGGGCTCGTCGGCGAACAGGCCCGTTTCATCGACCGGCATCGACCGTTCGATCTTGCGTGGATCTTCCACGGTAATGGTCGAGGCCACGGCATCGGCACGTTCTTCCGTGCGCGTGGCCGTGACCACCACTTCGCGAAGCTGCTGGACGTCTTCTGCCCAGAGCGGCGTGCAGAACGTGGCCCAGACCGCCGCGACCGGCGTGACCCTGACTGAGGCGCGCAGGCGACGCGCCAGGAAACAGCGTTTCATTGGATTTTCCTTTGAAAGAAAACGAAACGCTGGCTGGCTACGGCGGATCGCGATCGAAGACCGCGCGCGTCGGGAGGCGATGACTGGCTGGCGTGAGCGGGCAGGCCTTATGTTTTTGATTCTTGGCCACACCCATGCAGGTGAAGATTATTCGCGTTTACAAAAGGCATGACAAGCCTCGGTGGCGAGGACTGTCGGCATGTTGAGGCTGGGGGAGGAGAACGCTCGCGAATTGCGGCTGAATCGGGGAAGGTGCGCCGGTCCCGTTACGATCTGGGAACCGGCGCATAAGAGCAAACACACTGCGGCACAACTACAGCACGGCCACAGCACAGCAACGGCACAACTCTCGGCGAGATTGGCGATCAGTGCGCCACCGTTGCCGGCTGCTGTTCGTCCAGCAGATTGCCTTCCGAATCGATCTGCAACGGGCCGGTGCCAGAGTAGCGATCGAGCGCGAGGTAAATCACCGGCGTGATGAACAGCGTGATCACCTGCGAGAACAGCAAACCACCCACCACCGCCAAGCCGAGCGGCTGGCGCAGTTCCGCGCCTGCGCCCAGGCCCAATGCCAGCGGCAGAGCGCCCATCACGGCCGCGAACGTGGTCATCATGATCGGGCGGAAGCGCAGCAGGCACGCCTGCCGGATCGCCTTCGCGGGCGCCATGCCCTGTTCGCGCTGCGCCGCCAGCGCGAAGTCAATCATCATGATCGCGTTCTTCTTGACGATGCCGATCAGCATCAGCACGCCAATCGTCGCGATCAGCGACAGCTCCACGTTGAACAGGAACAGCGTCAACAACGCGCCGACGGCCGCGGAGGGCAGGCCAGCCAGAATCGTCAGCGGGTGGATGTAGCTCTCGTAGAGCACGCCCAGCAGCGTGTAGATCACCGCGATCGCGGCCACCAGCAGCACCACCTGCGTGGCCTGCGACGACTGGAACACCGCCGCATCGCCACCCCAGCTCGTGAATATCGATGTCGGCATCGCGATCTCCTCGCGATAGCGGTCGATCAGCTTCGACGCATCGCCAAGCGCGGCGCCCGGCGCGAGGTTGAACGACACCGTGACCGAGGGCAACTGACCCTGGTGGTTCACCGCGATCGGTCCCACGCGGCGCTCGGTCGTGGCGAACGCCGACACCGGCACCATCTGGCCCGTCCGGCTGCGCACGTAAAGCTTGGAGAACGCCGTCTCATCCGCGCGGTCGATATCTGCCGCGGTCAGGATCACGTAGTAGTTGTCGATCGGCGTGTAGATCGTCGATACCTGACGCTCGCCAAACGCGGTGTACAGCGCCGTGCGCACGTCCTGCATCTGCACACCGAGCGCATTGGCCTTGTCGCGGTCGATCGTCAGTTGCGCCTCGAGGCCCGACTGCTGCGAATCGCTGGTCACGTCACGGAAGATCGGCTCGGTGCGCATCTTGGCCATGAGCTTGTCGCTGAACTCCTGCAACTGCCCCGGCTTCACGCTCTGCAGCGTGTACTGGTAGCGGCTCTTGCTTTGACGCCCGCCGAGGCGCAGGTTCTGCACCGGCGAGAAGTAGACCGCCAGCCCGGGCACCCCGGCAACATCCTTGCGCAGCGACTCCACCACTTGCGGCATCTTCGGGCGCTCGCCGAGCGGCTTCAGCTCGACGAACATCCGGCCCGTGTTGATGGCTGGCGACGGGCCACCGCCGATCGACGCCACCACGCTCTTCACGGCCGGATTCGCGCGGATACGTTCGGCGGCATCGCGCAGGCGATCGGACATCGCATCGAACGAGATGTCCTGCGGGCCTTCCGCGTTGACCTGGATCTGGCCGATGTCCTCCTCGGGGAAGAAGCCCTTCGGGATCTTCACGAACAGCACAGCGGTCAGCACGAAAGTCAGGCCGGCTGCGGCAAGCACCACGCGGCGGTGCGCCAGGCACCAGTCCAGTCCGCTCGCGTACTTGCGGAGCGTCCATTCGAACAGGTCCTCGAACCACTGCGTGGAACGCATCCCGATCGTCTGCTTCTGCTCTACGCGATGCACGGGCGCGCCCGTCGCGTGATCGCCTGCCGTTTCTCCATACATGTGCTGCGATTCGTCCACCGGCACGTTCTCGGCCGACAGGAAACGCGCGCACAGCATCGGGATCAGCGTCAGCGACACGAGCGCCGACACGAGAATCGACAGCGACACCACCGCGGCGAATTCGTGGAACAGCAGGCCGATCACACCCGGCATGAAGAAGATCGGGATGAACACGGCCACCAGCGAAATCGAAATCGACAGGATGGTGAAACCCATTTCGCGCGAGCCCACCAGCGCTGCCTTGAGCGGCGGCACGCCTTCCTCGATATGACGCACGATGTTCTCGAGCATCACGATCGCGTCGTCCACCACCAGGCCCACGGCCAGCGTGATGGCGAGCAGCGACACGTTATCCAGGCTGTAGCCAAATGCCTTCATCAGCGCCACGGTGCCGATCAGCGAGATCGGCAGCGATACCGTGGGAATCAGCGTCGCGGCGGCGCGGCGCAGGAACAGGAAGATCACCATCACCACCAGCGCGACGGTCAGCGCCAGCGTGAACTGCACATCGTGGATCGATTCCCGGATCGACATCGACCGGTCGTTCACCACGTTCACGTTGACGGAGCCCGGCATCTGCGCCAGCAGGCGCGGCAGGGCGCTCCGGATCGCATCGACCACGGCCACCGTGTTGGCATCTGGCTGGCGCTGCACAGCCAGCACGATCGAGCGTTCGTTGTTGAGCCAGCTGCCGGTCTTGATCGTCTCGACGCTGTCTTCCACTTCCGCCACGTCCGACAGCCGCACCACGGCGCCGCTCGGCTGGCTGGCCACAATGATGTTGCGGAACGCGTCCGCGCTGGTCATCTGGCGGTTGGCCTGGATCGTCAGCGTCTGGCGCGCGCCGTCGAGCGTGCCGACCGGCGTGTTCGCATTGGCGCGATTGAGCGCGGTGGCTAGCTCATCAAGCGTCAGGCCGCGCGCGGCCAGCGCGTCGGGGTGGGCGCGCACGCGCACTGAGAAGCGCTTCTGGCCAAAAATCTGCACCTGCGCAACGCCGGGCAGTGTGGCCAGCGTCGGCGAAATCAGGTTATCGCCAAACGCGTTCAGCTCCCCGAGGCTCATCGACGGCGAATTGATCGCCAGCAGGATCACCGGCGCATCGGCAGGGTTCACCTTGCGATACGACGGCGGCAGCGTCATCTCGATCGGCAGCGACCGCTGCGCGCGGAACAGCGCGGCCTGCACGTCCACGGCGGCGGCATCGATATCGCGGTCGTTGTTGAACTCGATCGTGATGCTCGAATTGCCGAGCGTGTTCGACGAGCTGATGACCGAGACGCCCGGAATCGTTGCGAACTGCTTCTCGAGCTGCGTGGCGACGGATGCCGCCATCGTCTCCGGGCTCGCCCCCGGCAGCGTGGCCGTGACCTGGATCACGGGCGAATTGAAACTGGGCAGCGCCGCAATCGGAATCGTCGGATACAGCACGATACCGGTCACGATGACGGCCAGGCACAGCAGCACCGTCATGACGGGCCGGCGGATACAAAGCTCGGACAGCGTCATGGCATCAATGCTTGGTGGCGGCGGCCGGGGCCGACGCGCCGCGAGCGGCGGCTTCCCGCACCAGACTTCCCGGGCGCAGATTCTGCGCGCCCTCGGTCACCACGCGCGCGCCGGGTTGCACACCTTCGATCACGGCGGCAGCGGCCGTGGTAGCGATGACCTGCACCGGCACGCGCGCCACCTTGTTGTCGGCCTGCACGGTGTAGACGAAGCGTCCCTCGGGGCCGGCCACGATGGCCTGCGGCGGCACGGACAGCGCATCCTTCAGCACCTGCACCGTCGCGTTGACATTGGCGTAGGTGCCGGGCCAGAGGCGGTGCTCCTCGTTGGCGAACATCGCCTTGACGCGGATGCTGCCGTACTGCGGATCGACGGTGTTGTCGACGAACGTGATCTTGCCGGTCACGGGCTGCTTGCTGCCGTCGTTAGGCAGCGCCGTCACCGATACCGGTCCGCTGCGCAGTGCCTCGCGCAGGGCGGCAAGCTGCCGTTCGGGCAGCGTGAACATGACCGTGATCGGCGCGATCTGCGCCACGATGACCATCGGCGTCGCAGTCGTCGGCGTGACCAGCGAGCCCGGGAAGACGTTGATGACGCCGGTCCGGCCGCCGATCGTCGCGCGAATCGTGCCGTAGCTGATGGCCACGCGGCTCGCTTCGATGGCCGCCTGGTCGGCGCGAATCGTCGCTTCGAAACCGTCGACCTTGGCCTGTGCCGTATCCACGGCACTGCGCGAGATGAAGTTGCGCTGCAGCAACTCCTGGCTACGTGTCAGCGTGCGGCGTGCGTCGGACAAATCGGCCTGGTCGCGCATGAGCTGGGCGCGCGCCTTGTCCAGATTGGCCTCGTCCATGCGGGTATCGAGCGAGAACAGCAGGTCGCCCGGCTTGACGCTTTGACCTTCCTTGATATGGACCGCGCGGACGGTGCTCGACACCTGCGGGCGCACCTCCACGGTCTGCATCGCCACCACATTGCCGTTGGCGTTCACTTCCAGCGGCACATCGCCCTGCTGGACGACCGCCGTGGCAACCGTGGTCACGGCCGCGCCCTTGGCGGCCGGCTTCGGCGCGAACCAGTGCTTCCAGCCAAACCAGCCGGCGACAACGATCACGAGCACGGCCACGACGACTGGCCAGCGCGAAGTGCGGCCGCGCCCCGTACCGGCGGCCGCGCTCCAGTTGCCATCGACAAAGCCCTTCGGCTGGTCGATTCCATCTGTTTTCATTATGAGGACCCTCAAATACTGCACGGCGCGCGACTCCCCCTTGGCGCCGGCTTCATTGGGGCCGGCTTTATCCGCGCAAACCGCTACTAGTACCGCGCCTAGGCCGCTTCCGGCTAGTGCGTTGTATTACAACCCATTACAGCTCCGCTGGGGATGGATGTCTGGCCGACAGGGAAGGGATGGCCGAACCGCTTGTATGAGTTCTAAAACATTAGCAGAAAAGCCAGTGGCGGCCACCCCGGACTAACGCGGGATTGGCAACAATCTAGCGGGAGATTTGCCGGCCGTTCCGGTGCAGCAGGGTATTCAGCGGCACATCGCGCGGGCCGGGAACCAGGATCACGGCGTCGCCTGCACGCAGCACGCCAGGCTGGACGACGCCCAGGTACACGCCGGAAAAACTGCTTTCCAGCATGTCGCGCGCGGCGTGGGCGTACCCCATCGCCGCATTGAACTTGTAGCAGGGCCGCCGTGGCGCATTCACCACAAGTTCGACGTCGCCGATGAGCAGGCGGTCGTCCACCCACAACGCGGACTCCAGCAAGCCCTGGGTCGTCAGGTTCTCGCCCATCGCGCCGAACGCCAGCGGACGCTCGGATTCCTCGACCCCGGCATCGCGCCGGCGCGTGTTCCACCAGGTGTAGTGCTCGATCGGATAGGCATAGACGGCCCGCTCGGGTCCGCCGTGGACGCTGCGGTCCACCTGCTCGTCGCCGGCCAGCCCCAGGCGGTGCACGCCCACGGCAATCGGATGATGCAATGTACTGAGCGGGTGTTTGCGGATGGCCGACATCACCACCGCCTCCGTGCCTGCGCCTGCCACCACGAGCGGCAGTGCGGTGCCAACATTGACGGCCAGCACACGGCCAATGCTCCTGCCACCGGCGCCGGCGGGGTTCGGACGCGGATCGGTTTCGGCCACGGTACGCTCTCCTTGCGTGTGCGGGGCTGCGCGCGCGTCATGCTGCCGCGCGTCGGCTTTGCACCGAGTGTACCGACTTGGGCGCTCGTTTGAGCAAGGGAATGTGGGGAAACAGACGCACGTTCCAGGCGTCTGGCGGGGCGGGGCGTCTGCCGGTCAGGCGTCCCGCCCGGACGTCGCGCCATGCCTCATGGCGCGGGTCCGGGAAGCGCTCGAACGCTCAGTTCCAGATGGGATTTTCCTTCTGCATCTGCTCGGCGGTCTTCGAATGCCAGTAGGCACCGATCTGACGCTCGGTGACGTAGCCCTTCTTCTTCACATCGATTTGAGAGAAGCGCTTGTAGACCTCCGGCATGCCGGCCTTGGCCTCGTCGCGGGTCAGCTTGCCGTCATGGTTGGTGTCCGCGGCCTTGAACTTCTCGGAAATCATGGCCTTGGCCTGGGAGGTTGGCGGCATCGGAGGAACCTCGGCGGACCCCGTCGCCGGTTGCGCTGCGGGCTGCTGTGTCTGCTGAGCGTTCGCCCCGAAAGCAGCGAGCGCCAGTGTTACGGCTACGGCCAAACCAACTACAGGTGTACGGACAGTCATTTTTCCCTCTCCTCCTGAAATTTACGGTTCAGCATTGCCTGCTCTGGCAATGTCAGGACCGCCCGCCGAAAGCAGGCGACCAAGAGGAATAATAGTCACGCGCGCCCTGCGCTCCAAACATCATTTCACGGCGTCAGAATGTGACTTGACTGAAGCCAGCGCTCGAGTCAGCGTGCAAGCGTGGGGGTGAGTGCCTTGGGATTGGCGATGCTGTCGTGCTTGCCGGCCAGCACATCAAGGATGTTCTGGAACGCCGCGCGGAAGTAGAGTTCGTAGCTTTCGCGCTCCACATAGCCCAGGTGCGGCGTGCAGATGCAGTTTTCCATGCGCAGCAGGGCATGACCCTGCAGGATGGGCTCGGACTCGAACACGTCGATGGCGGCCATGCCCGGACGCCCGCGATTCAGCGCGGCGACCAGCGCGTTTTCCTCGATCAGCTCGGCGCGGCTGGTGTTCACAAACAACGATGTGGGCTTCATGCGCTGCAGATCGGCCAGCTTGACGATGCCGCGCGTCTCGTCGTTCAGGCGCAGGTGCAGCGACAGCACGTCGGAGTCGGCAAACAGCTGTTCGACCGATTCCGCCACGTTAAGGCCCGCCTCCCGGGCGCCCTGCTGCGAAGCCTCGCGGCCCCAGACCAGCACATTCATGCCAAAGGCACGGCCGTAGCCCGCCAGCAGGCGGCCGATCTTGCCATAGCCCCAGATGCCGAGCGTCTGTCCGCGCAGAACCTGCCCCAGGCCGAAGTTCGGCGGCATCGTGGTCGATTTCAGGCCCGACTGCTGCCAGGCGCCGTGCTTGAGGCTGGCAACGTACTGGGGAATGCGGCGCTGGGCCGCCATGATCAGCGCCCAGGTCAGTTCGGCGGGCGCCACAGGAGAACCGACGCCTTCCAGCACGACCACGCCGCGCTCGGTACAGGCCTCGATGTCGACGTGGTTCCCCGCCCGGCCGGTCTGGCTGATGATCCTGAGCTTGGGCAGCTTCTCGAGTAGCTGACGCGTCACACGGGTGCGCTCGCGAATCAGCACCAATGCCTCGACATCCGAGAGGCGCGCGGCCAGCTGGCCCACGCCCTTCACGGTGTTGTTGAAGACCTTGACGTCATGGCCTTCGAGCAGCGCAAAGCAGGGCAGCTTGCGCACGGCGTCCTGGTAATCGTCGAGAACTGCAATCTTCATTGGTGACTCTTTGACCTCGGGCTCGGTGCGCACGGCCACAGAATCAGTGCGCAACCGACAGTATTGTTGGATGTCCTGACACAACATTGAAAGCGAACATCATCGTCCCCAACCGTGTCCGCGACGACCCGCGGCGGTGGCGAAAAGGCATGTCGGCTGAGGTAACAATGTTGCGCAGCAAAAAACAGGTGATCCGTGCAATGGTATCCTTGCCCGCTCCCGCGACGCGCACAGTGCGGTTGAGCTACGCTCCCACACCCCGTTCGTCGCCGGACAATGCCCGCCCGGCCCCTGTCGCCCGCCAAAAGCAGGCGAAGCGCAACTGTATCGCAGCAACAGGGCCCCTCGCGACCATTTGAAAGAATTTGGTCGCCGCCGAGTTGTAACGGGATGTCACGGTCAGAAGGCAAGTGCGCCATGCCGAACAAGGCAGGCAGCCGGCCCGGCCCCGACTTTCCCGGCCCGCTCATCCGCGAACCGCCGCTCGGACATTGCACGATTTCTTTTTCGCTTTGGAGTCGCAGTATGAACCACCCCACAATGCAAGGCACTCCGGCACTGAACGTGCCGGCTTGGGTCAAGAACCAGAAACTGGTCGCCTGGGTTGCCGACATCGCCGCATTGACCAAGCCCGACCAGGTCTACTGGTGCGATGGCTCGCAGGAAGAATATGACCGCCTGTGCGAGCAGATGGTCGCCGCCGGCACGATGCGCCGCCTGAACCCGGCCAAGCGCAAGAACTCGTTCCTGGCCCTGTCGGATCCCTCCGATGTGGCACGTGTCGAAGACCGCACTTTCATCTGCTCGCAGAAGCAGGAAGACGCCGGCCCGACCAACAACTGGACCGCACCGGCCGAAATGCGCCAGACGCTGAACGGCCTGTTCGACGGCTGCATGCGTGGCCGCACCCTGTACGTGGTGCCGTTCTCGATGGGCCCGCTGGGTTCGCCGATCGCCCACATCGGCGTCGAGCTGTCCGACTCGCCGTACGTCGCCGTGAACATGCGCATCATGACCCGCATGGGCCGCGCCGTGTACGACGTGCTGGGCGCCGACGGCGAGTTCGTGCCGTGCGTGCATACCGTGGGCAAGCCCCTGGCCGCTGGCGAGAAGGACGTGGCATGGCCGTGCAACCCGACCAAGTACATCGTGCACTTCCCCGAGACGCGCGAAATCTGGTCGTTCGGTTCGGGCTACGGCGGCAATGCGCTGCTGGGCAAGAAGTGCTTCGCCCTGCGGATCGCCTCGACGATGGGCCGCGACGAAGGCTGGCTGGCCGAGCACATGCTGATCCTCGGCGTGACCTCGCCGGAAGGCAAGAAGTACCACGTGGCCGCCGCGTTCCCGTCGGCCTGCGGCAAGACCAACTTCGCCATGCTGATCCCGCCCAAGGGCTTCGAGGGCTGGAAGGTCACGACGATCGGTGACGACATCGCCTGGATCAAGCCGGGCAACGATGGCCGCCTGTACGCCATCAACCCGGAAGCCGGCTACTTCGGCGTGGCCCCGGGCACGAGCGAGAAGACCAACTTCAACGCGATGGCGACGCTCAAGGAAAACGTCATCTTCACCAACGTGGCGCTGACCGACGACGGCGACGTGTGGTGGGAAGGCATGACGAAGGAAGCCCCGGCGCACCTGATCGACTGGCAGGGCAAGGACTGGACGCCCGAGATCGCCAAGTCGACCGGCGCCAAGGCTGCCCACCCGAACGCCCGCTTCACGGCGCCGGCCTCGCAATGCCCGTCGATCGACGACAACTGGGACAACCCGGCTGGCGTGGCCATCGATGCATTCATCTTCGGCGGCCGCCGCAGCTCCACCGTGCCGCTGGTGACCGAAGCCCGCAACTGGACCGAAGGCGTCTACATGGCCGCCACGATGGGTTCGGAAACCACCGCCGCCGCTGCCGGCCAGCAAGGCGTGGTCCGCCGCGATCCGTTCGCGATGCTGCCGTTCTGCGGCTACAACATGAGCGACTACTTCGGCCACTGGCTGGCACTGGGCAAGAAGCTCGAAGCCGCCGGCGCCAAGCTGCCGCGCATCTACTGCGTGAACTGGTTCCGCAAGGATGCCGACGGCAACTTCGTGTGGCCGGGCTTTGGCGAGAACATGCGCGTGCTGTCGTGGATGATCGACCGCGTGGAAGGCCGTGGCGAAGGCGCCGAGCACGTGTTCGGCACGTCGCCGCGCTACACGGACCTGAACTGGGACGGCCTGGCCTTCACGGCCGAGCAATTCACCCAGGTCACGTCGATCGACCGTGACGCATGGCAGAAGGAACTGGCGCTGCACGACGAACTGTTCACGCAGCTCAAGCACAACCTGCCGCAAGCGCTGGCGGAAACCAAGGACGCACTGGCCAAGCGCCTGTCGGCCTGAGTCTTCCCGCGTTAAGGAAAAACGCCGAACGGCTTGCCGCCGTTCGGCGTTTTTTTGTTTGGGCTATCGTTTTCTCGTGAACGGCCCCTCAACCACCCTCGACATCCAGCCCAAGCTGCTGCACCGCATACTTCACCAGTTCCGCCCGGCCCTCGATGCCAAGCTTGCGTTTCAGGTTGAGGCGGTGGGTCTCAACCGTGCGCACCGATACGCCGAGTTGAACCGCGATGTCCTTGTTGGCCTGTCCGCGTCCGATGCCGTGGAGGATGTCGCGTTCGCGCGGTGTCAGCGCGTCGAGCGGACTCACAGCCTGCTCCGCCATGCCGCGCGCGATACGGGCGCTGTAGAACACACGTCCCGCCAGCACCGCATGGATCGCGGCCAGTAACTCATCGGCTGGTGCGTCCTTGAGCACGTAGCCGCGCGCGCCCGCGCGGATCGCCTGGCGCACGTATTCCAGGTTGTCATGCATCGACACGATCAGCACGGCCAGTTCCGGGTAGCGATCGTGCAGGGCGCCCGCCAGGGCAATACCGCCCATGCCGCGCATGCCGATGTCGGTGATCACGAGGTCCGGCATGCGTCCGGCTTCGGCTGCCGCCAGCCACGCCAGCGCGGCCTCGCCATCGTCGGCTTCCCCGACCACTTCCAGCCCCGGTTGCAGCGTCAGGTGCATACGCATGCCGTCGCGCACCAGTGCGTGATCGTCGATCAGCAATACGCGTGCGGCGGAGGAGGTGGTGACGGCCGGATCGGCGTCGTGGGGTGCGATCATGACTGCGAAGTCTCGGGGGAAAAGGGCTGCGGAGCGGTGGGCAGCGAAGCGGTGAGCAGCGTGCCGGTGGAAGCGGAGAGGATTTCGAAACTTCCGCCCAGCGCGGCTACCCGCTCGCGCAGGTTGCGCAGGCCGATGCCGCGGCTCGGATCGATCTGCATGCGGGCCACGTCAAAACCCGTGCCGTTGTCCCGCACCGTCAGGCGCGTGGCACGGTCGGCAAAGTCGAGTGTCACATCGACGCGCGTGGCATGGGCGTGGCGCTCGACATTGGTCAGCGCCTCCTGCGCAATCCGGAACAGCGCGGTCGCCGGCTCGTCGGCCAGCAGACGCGGCTTGCCGGTCTGCGTCACGTTGATCATAAGCGAGCTGCCGGCCTGCATCTCGCGCGCCAGATGCTGAAGCGCGGCGTACAGGCCAAGATCGTCGAGCAAGGCAGGGCGCAGGTTGCGCGCCACGCGGCGCACTTCGTTGAAGACGGAATCGAGCCGGTTCAGCGCCATGCCGAGGATCGGCGCCACCGACGCTCCCTCGGTCGGGGCCAGGCGGATGCGGTTCGTTGCAGCTTCGAGCACCAGTTTGACCGACACCAGCAACTGGCTGATGCCGTCATGGAGCTCACGGGACAATCGCGCGCGTTCCTCTTCCTGCGACTGCACCACACGCTGGGCAAGCTGCCGTAGCTTGGCGTCGGCCTCGCGGTGTTCGCTGACGTTGAGCGCCAGGCCGCTGGCGGCCACCAGCAGGATACTGATGGCGGCGATCACCCCGATCCAGGCCATGGTTTCGCGGATGTCGGTCTCGGCGCGCGCGTCGAGCTGGCGCAGCGTCTGCTCTACATCGTCAAGATAAATGCCGGTGCCGAGCATCCAGTTCCAGGCCGGCACGGCCACCACATAGCCCAGTTTGGGCGCCACCTGCTGCGAGGACGGCTTTTTCCACAGATAACGCACCGAGCCACCACCCGCCTTGGCGGCAGCCACCAGCTTCTGGATTGTCAGCGCTCCTTCGGGGTCGCGCATCAGCCAGAGGTCCTGGCCCACAAGTTCGGGCTGGCGCGGGTGCATCAGGTTGCGCCCCTGCAGGTCATATAGGAAGAAATAGCCGTCCCGGCCGTAATCGAGCCGGGCCAGCGCGTCCATGGCGGCCTGCCGGGTGGCCTCGTCCGTGCGGCCGGATTGGACCATCGGCGCGATCGCGCTTTGCGCCAGCTCTACGTAGTGGCGCAGCTCGGTTTCCTTGCTTTGCAGGTAGGCGGCCTCCACCAGCATGCGCTCGTGCCGGACCAGCGCAGTGGCCTGGAAACGGACGGCCAGCGCGATGCCGAGCATGGCAACGGCCAGCGGCGCCACGGCAAGCAAAAGTATCTTTTGGCGGAGTTTCATCTGAACCGGGGGTAAACACCGACGCCGGGAAGACCGCATGAAACCGTCGATCTACGCACTACTACGCAGGTGCGTTGCGTAGTTCCGCGCTTGTGGCGGCCTGGGCGGGTGTCAATACTACACGCCGGATTGATCCGGGGGCCCTGCCCTTGGCGCGATCTGACACAATTGGTGTGCCTCGATCCACTGCGAATCTCGGTGATCTCGCTGTCGAGCGCACTGACCACCTGCACGACAAGATCCGGTTCAGACGAGAACAGACCGGGCGCCGCGGACATCCAGGAGGCAATCTTCCAAGCGATCGTCGGCGGCCGCCATCCGGCACGCCCCCGCTGCCCGCCTCCCGTCGCCGCAGGCCTTTTCAGCCGGTCTGAGGAGACCCTTCAAATGAATCGCATCGGACAACACCTGTTGTGGCTGGCCGTCGCCGTGCTCGGCGCCTTCGCCTTTGCCACTGTCGCGCTGTCGCGTGGCGAGGCCGTCAGTGCCCTGTGGATCGTGGTTGCCGCGCTCTGCATCTACCTGATCGCCTACCGCTACTACAGCCGCTTCATCGCCGACAAGGTGATGCAGCTCGACCCCAATCGCATGACGCCCGCCTGGCGCCACAACGATGGCCTGGACTACGTGCCGACCAACAAGGCGGTGCTGTTCGGCCACCATTTCGCCGCCATCGCCGGCGCCGGGCCGCTGGTGGGCCCCGTGCTGGCCGCGCAAATGGGCTATATGCCGGGCATGTTGTGGATTCTGGCCGGCGTGGTATTCGCCGGTGCGGTGCAGGATTTCATGATCCTGTTCATCTCCACGCGCCGCGACGGCCGTTCGCTGGGCGACCTGGTCAAGTCCGAAATGGGCACCGTGCCGGGCATGATCGCCCTGTTCGGCTGCTTCATGATCATGATCATCATCCTGGCCGTGCTGGCGCTGATCGTGGTGAAGGCACTGGCCGGCTCGCCGTGGGGCACGTTCACCGTGGCGGTGACAATTCCCATCGCGCTGTTCATGGGCATCTACACGCGCTACATCCGTCCGGGCCGCATCGGCGAAGTGTCGGTCATCGGCTTCGTGCTGCTGATGCTCGCCATTATCGGCGGCCAGTACGTACATGAAAGCGCTGTGCTGGCGCCGCTGTTCACGTACGACGGCAAGGCCCTGACATGGATGCTGATCATCTACGGCTTTATCGCCGCCGTGCTGCCGGTGTGGCTGCTGCTGGCCCCGCGTGACTATCTGTCGACCTTCCTGAAGATCGGCACGATCATCGCGCTGGCCATCGGCATCCTGATCGTCGCGCCGGAACTGAAGATGCCGGCGTTCACGCAGTTCGCGCAAGGTGGCGGTCCGGTGTGGTCGGGCAACCTGTTCCCGTTCCTCTTCATCACGATCGCCTGCGGCGCCGTATCGGGCTTCCACGCGCTGATCTCGTCGGGCACCACGCCGAAGCTGCTGGAAAATGAATCGCACGCGCGCTTCATTGGCTACGGCGCGATGCTGGCCGAGTCGTTCGTCGCCATCATGGCGCTGGTGGCCGCCTCGGTGATCGAGCCGGGCGTGTACTTCGCGATGAACAGCCCGGCGGCCGTGATCGGCAATACGCCGGAAGCCGTGGCGCACGTGGTCTCCACCTGGGGCTTCGTGATCACGCCGGACGTGCTGATCCAGACCGCCAAGGACGTGGGCGAGAACACGATCATCTCGCGCGCCGGTGGCGCCCCGACGCTGGCCGTCGGCATCGCCCACATCCTGCATCAGGTGGTGGGTGGCCAGGCCATGATGGCCTTCTGGTACCACTTCGCGATCCTGTTCGAGGCGCTGTTCATCCTGACCGCCGTGGACGCGGGCACCCGTGCCGGCCGCTTCATGCTGCAGGATCTGCTGGGCAGCTTCGTGCCGTCCCTGCAGCGTACCGACTCGCTGCCGGCCAACCTGATCGCCACCGCGCTGACCGTGGCGGCCTGGGGCTACTTCCTGTACCAGGGCGTGGTCGATCCGCTGGGCGGCATCAACACGCTGTGGCCGCTGTTCGGTATCTCCAACCAGATGCTGGCCGCCGTGGCGCTGGTGCTGAGCACCTGCGTGCTGGTCAAGATGAAGCGCGGGCAGTACGCCTGGGTAACGCTGCTGCCGACCTGCTGGCTGCTGATCTGCACGCTGACCGCCGGCTGGCAGAAGCTGTTCGACGCCGATCCGAAGGTCAGCTTCCTGACCCACGCATCGAAGTTCAGCGCCGCAATCGCCGAAGGCAAGGTACTGGCTCCGGCCAAGACGATGGAGCAGATGCAGCGCATCGTCTTCAACGACTACCTGGATGCCGGCCTGTGCGCGCTGTTCATGTTCGTGGTGCTGTCGATCGTGTTCTATGGGTTCAAGACCGCGATGTCGGCCCGCACCATCTCGAAGCGCACGGACCGCGAAACGCCGTTCGAGCCGATGCCGGCCCAGGCTTCGGCAGGGTCGCAATGATCACCTGGAGGCCATCATGCTGGAACAGCTCGGAACCATGGGACGTTACCTGGGCCAGTCGCTGCGTCTGATGGTCGGCCTGCCCGACTATCAGACCTACGTGGCCCATATGGAAAGCACCCACCCCGACCGCGAGCCGATGACGTACGAGGAATTCTTCCGCGAGCGTCAGGAGGCGCGCTACGGTGGCGGACAGGGAAAGTGCTGCTGACCAGACTCACCTGACGCCTCTGGCGCAGGCAAGACAAGGCGACCCACCTGGGTCGCCTTTTTTACTGGTGGCCATATGCGACGCAAATGCCATATGGCGTTGCGCCAGCACATCGACTGCTAACGCCTTGATACCGTTTCTGCAGAGGGTTACAGGGCCTCACAACTCGTTACAGCAACGGGGGGACTCCTTCTCTACACTCTCGAACCAGATACCCGCCATATAAAGGAAAAACGATGTCTCGTCCTCTTCGCAACCTGACCCTGGCCCTTGCCCTTTCGGCAGCTGCGCTGCCGGTGTTCGCAGGGGGAGATCTGAACAACGCACTGGGCGGTGGCCTGGGCGGCGTCGCTGGCGCCGCGGTGGGCGGCGCGCTGGGTGGTAGCACCGGCGCCGTGATCGGTGGCGCCGTGGGCGGTGGTGCCGGTGGCGCCATCACTTCGAACCGTCGCGAACGCACCGGCGCCATCATTGGTGGCGCACTGGGCGGTGGTGCAGGTACAGCGGCCGGCAACGCCATGGGCGGCCGTACCGGCGGCCTGGTTGGCGCTGGCCTGGGTGGCGCTGCAGGCGCGGCGCTGGGTGGCAATGTGTCGCGCAGCAACTCGTACGACGATGATCGTCGATACAACCGTGGGTACAAGCGCAGCAAGCACCGTCACCACCACCACGACGACTGAGTCACAAAGGAATAGACTACGGGCCCTGAACGGGCCCGTTTTCTTTTGTCCGGCCGGTCTCTGGCCGAAGCCCAAACAAAAAGCCCGTACCGGTGAGGGTACGGGCTTTTGCGGAATGCCTGGCTGGGATCAGAGCTTGGCGCCGTCCGAGTAGACGTCGAAGCCCTTCGCGCCATCGGTGTACGTGTCAAACTTGCCGCTCTTGGCGCCGTCGGTGTAGGTATCGAACTTGCCGGCCTTGGCGCCATCGGTGTAGGTGTCAAACTTGCCTGCCTTGGCACCGTCGGTGTAGGTATCGAACTTGCCTGCCTTGGCGAAGGCGGGAGCTGCCGACAGGGCAACGGTCAGGGCAGCGATCAGGGCGAATTGGCGCTTCATGATGGAATCCTTTTTCACATTCAAGGATGCCGGTGGTCCCAGGACCGGTGCTGCAATGCGGCATCAGATGGTGCGATATTAGGCATTTCCCTGATATGAATAAATAGCGCCGTCCACAATGATTGGTTGTGCTTTCAACAATAAATCACCCGGATCGTGTAAAAATTCACCGGTGAACAGGGAGACTATGTCATGGATCGGCTTCAATCGATGCGCGTCTTCGCCAAAGTCGTCGAACTGGGCAGTTTTGCCCGTGCGGCGCAGCAATTGGAAATGTCCAATGCGGTCGTGACGCGCTATGTCGCTGATCTGGAAAGCCATCTCGGCACCCGGTTGCTGAACCGGACCACCCGAAGCCTCTCCCTGACCGACGCCGGCGAGACGTATCTGCAGCGCTGTTCGCAGATTCTCGAAGACGTGGAGGAAGCCGAGTCGATCGTTGCCGCGCGCAGCCAGTCACTATCCGGCACGCTACGGCTTGTCACCCCGGTCATGTTCGGCCTGCATCTGCTGCCGCAGATCCTGGAACGCTTCCAGCAGCTGTATCCCGAGGTCGTTTTCGACGTGCAGCTTTCGGACCGAATGATCGACATCGTCGAGGAAGGGCGGGACGTAGGCGTGATGCTGTCCGATCTCGGGCTCGGCTCGCACCTCGTGGCGCGCCCGCTGATCTCCGCCGAAGTCATTCTTTGCGCCTCGCCGGGCTATCTGCGCGAACACCCGCCGCTGCGCAATGCGCATGACCTGTCCAACCACCGCGCCATCGCGATGCGGCTGCCCAACGCCGAGCACGAATGGACACTGTCCGGCCCCGAAGGCGAGGTGACCGTGCCGATTCGCCCAGGCCTGCTGTGCAGCAATGCCGAACTGGCGCACCAGGCGGCGCTGACCAATATGGGCATCGCGATGCTGTCGTCGTACCTGGCACGACCGAACATCGAGGCAGGGCGGCTGACGCATATCCTGCCCCAGTACCAGTTGCCGCGCCGCGACGTGAGCGTGGTCTATCCAAGCCGCAAGTTCCTGCCGACCAAGGTCAGGGCCTTCATCGACTTCCTGCTGGAGGAAAGCCAGCAACGGGCGGTGGACACGGAGAACAAGCCGCAGATGACCGCGGCAAAATGAAAACGGCGGGGCTCACGCCCCGCCGTTTTACCTTCCCGTGATGCCAGAAGGTGAGTGATTACTCTTCGGCGTCGGCTGTCTGCTTTGTGGTTGCGCGCGTCTTCTTGGCAGCAGCCGTCTTTGTAGCAGCCGTCTTTGTCGCCGTCTTCGTGGCGGCCTTCTTCGCTGCCGGCGCCTTCTTGGCGGCCACCTTTGCAGGCGCCGACTCTGCCTTGGCCGCCGACTTGGCCGCAGGCTTCGCGGTCTTGGCCGCCGCGCCCGCCTTGGGTTCACGCGCCTCAAACTCGAAACCGATCTTGCCGTCCGGCTGCTTGACCAGGAAAGCCTTGAAGTTGCGGCCCGTACGCGACGACTTGAAGCCAGTCAGCAGGTCGGTCTTGCCATCCGTCAGCAGCTTGCCGATCTGCTCACGCGAGATTTCCTGCTGCAGGATGATCTTGCCGCTGGTGAAGTCGCACGATTTCGCACTGCCCACGGCGTTCTCGCAGACGTACTTCATGCCGTGCTCGTAGACCGAGCCGCCGCACTTCGGACACTTGCCGACCGGGGTCTGTTCGCTGAAGTCCACCGGTTCGCCATCGCCTTCGTCGTCGTTCTGGCCGAAGTCGAACTCCATCTTCCAGTTGCCGTCGTCATCCTTGGCCAACTTCAGGATGGCCGCGAACGGCCGGCCCATCTTGCTGCGGAATCCCTGCAACGGGCCGATTTCCTTCTTCAGCAGCAGTTCCTCGACTTCCTCGATCTCGAACTGGCGGCCGCCAGGGATCTTGCTGATCGAGAATTCGCAGGCCGTGCAGGCGAAGCGACGGTAGTTCTCCTTGACCTGGCCACCGCACTGCGGGCACGGCGTGTCGAGCGTCGCGTAATCGCCCGGAATCGTGTCGTTGTCGTATTCCTTGGCACGCTTGACGATCTGCTGCGTCATCTGCGCGATCTCGCGCATGAACTCGTCACGCTTTAGACGTCCGCGCTCGATCTGCGACAGCTTGTGTTCCCACTCACCCGTCAGCTCGGCCTGGGTCAGTTCCTCCACACCCAGTCCGCGCAACAGCGTCATCAGCTGGAACGCCTTGGCCGTGGGAATCAGCTCGCGGCCTTCGCGGACCAGATACTTCTCAGCCAGCAGGCCTTCGATGATGGCCGCGCGCGTGGCCGGCGTGCCCAGGCCCTTGCCTGCCATCGCCTCGCGTAGCGCATCGTCGTCCACGAGCTTGCCGGCACCTTCCATGGCCGACAGCAGCGTCGCTTCGTTATAGCGGGCCGGCGGGCGCGTGGTCAGGCCGACGGACTCGACCTTGTCGGTCTTGACCTTCTCGTCCTTCTGCACCGGCACCAGATTGGCGTCCTTGTCGTCCTTGCCCTGTGCCTCGCGGCCGTAGATCACCAGCCAGCCCGGATTGACCAGGATCTTGCCCTCGGTCTTGAAGTGGTGGCCGGCAACCTCGGTGATCCGCGTGGTCACCTGGAACTCGGCGGTCGGGAAGAACACGGCCAGGAAACGTCGCACGACCAGGTCGTACAGTTTCTGTTCGGGCTCGGACAGGTTCTTGGGCGCCTGCAGGGTCGGGATGATAGCGAAGTGATCGCTGATCTTGCTGTTGTCGAAGATCCGCTTGTTCGGCTTCACCCAGCCGCTCGACAGAATTTTCTTCGCGTGCGGCAGATAGTTCGGCGAGCTGTCGGCCAGCATGTCCATGGTCTGCTTGACCGTGTCCAGGTAGTCCTCCGGCAGCGCGCGCGCGTCGGTACGCGGGTACGTCAGCACCTTGTGCTTTTCGTACAGCGCCTGGGCCAGGCCCAGCGTGTTCTTGGCCGAGAATCCGAAGCGCGAGTTGGCTTCGCGCTGCAGCGTGGTCAGGTCGAACAGGGCAGGCGACTGCTGCGTCGACGGCTTGGATTCCTCGGTGACCGTGCCTTGCTTGTCACGGCAGGCCGCCACGATGCTCTTGGCTTCCGCCTCGCTCCACAGGCGCGAGTCGCGCGCCTCGGGATCGAACTCGTTCTTCTTGAACTTCGGGTCGAACCAGCGGCCTTCGTAGAGGCCCGCGGCGGCGATGAACTCGGCCCGCACCTCCCAGTAGTCGCGGGGGACGAAGTGTTTGATCTTCTCCTCGCGCTCGACCACGATCGACAGCGTCGGCGTCTGTACCCGGCCCACGGTGGTCAGGAAGAAGCCGCCGCCCTTGCTGTTGAAGGCCGTCATGGCGCGCGTGCCGTTGATGCCGACCAGCCAGTCGGCTTCGGAACGGCAGCGGGCCGCGTCGGCCAGCGGGAGCATTTCCTCGTCCTCGCGCAGCGCGGCAAACCCGTCGCGGATGGCCTGCGGCGTCATTGACTGCAGCCACAGGCGGCGCACCGGCTGCTTGGCCTTGGCCTGCTGGGCGATCAGTCGGAAGATCAGTTCCCCTTCGCGCCCCGCGTCACAGGCATTGATCAGCGCGGTCACGTCCTTGCGCTTGATCAGGCGGTTCAGCACCTTGAGGCGCGACTCGGTCTTGGCGATCGGGCGCAGATCGAAGTGCGGCGGGATCACCGGCAGATTGGCGAAGCTCCACTTGCCACGCTTCACCTCGTAATCGTCGGGCGCCGCGATCTCTACCAAGTGACCGACGGCCGAGGACAGCACGTAGTCGTCGCTCTCGAAATACTCGTCGTGCTTGGTAAAGCCCCCGAGGGCGCGCGCGATATCGGCGGCGACCGATGGCTTTTCCGCGATGATGAGGGCTTTAGACATTCAACGGGTCCTTGTGGCACCACTGCGCAAGGGCAGTGCGCGCCTCTTGAAATTCACGACAAACTATGTAAACAGCACGGCTGGGCTTTGAGGCGCCAATAATAAGCGCGGTTCGGACGGCGGTGCAAGCTGATGCCGCGCCCAAACGCGGCACCACGCAACGCCGGCCTGCTTCCTACCCAAGCAACCAGTCGAGCACTTGAGGAATCTCCGACGCCGTTGCCGGCATCGCACTGCCACGCGCCAGCATCCGGTCCAGAACTTCCAGGTGGGGCAACACCGTTCCGTAAAAGTGCGGTGCCCCTCCGGCAATGGGCTGAATCAATACAGTAGGAAAGTTTTCGATATCGATGTCCTCACCCAGCCGATCGGCATGGGTTTCGATATCGACCCAAACAAAACAGTCGTCCGGATAGCGTGCCGCCAACGCCGCAAACCCGCTCACATATTCCTTGCAGGTCCCACACCAGTCTGCGCACAGGCACGCAACCAGACGGCCGCCTGGGCACGCCGCCAAAGCCTGACGGATGCCTGCGAGATCTCGCTCGGGGAAGTAAACGGTCATTGCGCGCGAAAAATGAGACGGTTGCGATACCGCGGATCATGCCAGACGTCGGTAACGATTGCCGGCCATGCGTTCGACCGTCCCCCCAAGCTCAAGCTCCAGAAGCATTGCCGCCGCCATATGCGGCGCGAGACCAGACCGCTCGCACAACGCATCGAACGTGACAGGATCATAGGCGAGGGCGGCGCCGAACGGATCACCGGGCGCTGGCGCCGAATCGGGTACGGGTACCGGAGCGACTGAAGCCGCCCCGCCCGGATCGCCGAACTCTTCGAACACGTCGGCCGGTGTCTCGACCAGCTTGGCGCCCTGACGGATCAGCTTGTGGCAGCCTCGGGCCAGCTCGGCATGGATCGATCCCGGCATCGCGAATACCTCCCTGCCGATCTCGGACGCCAG
>NZ_ANKP01000038.1:0-28703 GCF_000319775.1 Cupriavidus sp. HMR-1 | reverse complement strand
ATTTTCCGTTTTCTGAGACGACCCCATGCACACCTGTCACCGCCTTACGCTCTTATCGAGTGGCTGCGGTCCCTGCCATCGGCCGTTAGCCGTGAACTGCTCCAGGACGCCGTCTCGCCGATGGCTTCATACATGCCAGGCCTCCTCGGAAGTGCGGGAGAACCTGACGTCGACGCGCTGTCGAGCTGGCTACGTAGCAGCAACGACGAACTGCCTGTCGTCACCTGGTCCAAGGTCGTCGCCCTGCGAGCCCATTTGCAGTGTTTGCTGGCGGAGCGCGGCAAAGACGCGTGGTGGGCGCACAGACGCGAAGGCCTGCAGCGAGCTCTGGATGAATTGACGATCGGCAGCAAAGACGGGCATCCTGCCCGATTGCCGGCGGAGCTCCAGTTCTACCTCGCGTCGCTAGCCGCCGAGAGAAGAATCTGGGCGGATGCCATTCGCCAGTGGTACGGCCTGTGTGCGACACAGTTGTCCGACTCCGCGCTCGCGAAATGGGTAATCGCTGAAGATCGCCGCCGATTTGCAGCTCCTCGCAACGAGACCTAGTTCACCCCAAAGCTTTCTGCAGTTGTAATGGGAGGGTCATCTGTAGGTTCGGTTGGCCGGACTAGACTGACATTGTCGAATTGCTAGGGCGTATCGCGCCCCCGACCGTCGTGCCCATTGCGTTCCGGCACACGCGCAGACGATCCTTGTCCAAAGGGGGACCGGATCATATTGAATAGAACTCAACAGGAGGCAACTCATGAAACGCACCACTGCGGCCCTGTTCGCTCTCATGGTCTCGATCATCGGTATCGGCAGCGCCATTGCAGAAACCGCGCGCAATGCTGAGCGTGGACAGATTCATCGACCGAGGGATCCGTACACGGACGGCGCCAAAGCCGCGGACTTCGATGTGTACGGCGGTGGTGCAACGATTGAGCATCGCGTGGGAGAAGACATCGCGAAATAGCCCATCCAGGAATGCAGCGAAGATGCCAGCCTCGCGGCGTCTGACTTGTACGAACACAGGACACGATATCGGCCCACTCCTCCACTGGCCCTCGTCTTCGCATCGCTGGGTCCGATATCCTTGAAATCTGCCGTTCCCCCGGTGGAACCCTTAGCGGTTGCTTCGATCTGGGCAACCGCTCTTTTTTTTGCGAAACGATCCTCCAGACGACTGGGGACTGGGGACTGGGGACTGGGGACTGGCACAGCATCGACCTATCGACAGGTATCGCTACGAACGCCGAGCTACGAGCTGTGACCGGCAGGGGCCGCCGACACGGCCGCCCGGTTGCGCTTTCTCAAACTGTTGGACAGGTTGTGCCGCCACCTGGTCCTCGTTGACCTGCGTGCAGCCAACCCTGTTGCGGAGCTGATGTTGGCCGACCAATGGCTTCAGGACGATCCCGAGTGCCTCTACCTCTCCGAGGAAGTGGATGCACGCCTGCAGGAATTCGTACAACCACTAAGCGGCGACAACCCCACGCAACTGCGATGCCGCGCGATCGTTGCATTTTTTCTCGGCACGGGTGTCACTGCCGGCGAGGGTAGAATGACCCGCGTGCAAGACCTGCTCCCCGACGCGGCGCCCCTCTATTTGCATGTGCCGGCGAAATCCCAGAAATTGCCTCGCACCATCGACCTTGAGTCCTTTTCCGTCGCGCCGTTGTCAGCATGGCTGGCCATCCGCCGCAAGGCACCCGTCTATGGCGACCTGCTGTTCACCCTAAAGCGCACCGGCACCCCCATCACGTACATGAGTCTTGGGAAGATCGTACGCGAGGCCTTCGATGCCATCGGCTTCGACGTGGTGGATATGAGCCCGCGGATTCTACGCAACACGTACTGCCGACGCGCCCTCCTCCAGGGGCTGCGGCGTGACGAAATCACGCGACGCCTCGGACTATCGAGCAATCGGACAGCGGACCGCCTCGCCCAGACCATCCGCCGATAGCATGCTGAGCTTGCGCTTTTCGCGGATGGCGTGATCTTCCTGAATTGAGCGCGCCTGCACCGCGAAGCAACGTCAAAGGAAATCCGCGATTGGCCGCATCCTAGCGCTCGCCACCAAGCCGCTACCGGCATCGAGCTGCAAGCCGATAGGCCCAGGGGCACATTGCCGCGCCTGAGCTTAACAGGATCGTAACGCGCGCATCATGCTTGCGTGAGGCACGGGAAACTACAGTGTTCGCAGGCTGGAGAAGCCGTGCATAAGCGCGGCAAAGAAAACCATGATGATCCGACGATGCATACTAATGGCCGCTGCCGGGGCCTTGTTGGCCTCGCATGCCATGGCGCAGGCCGCCCCGGCCTCACCATACAGCTTGAGCGTGGCTGTGCTGCCGAGCAGATCCGAGGCGTGCAGCCACGTGGCGCCCCACACGGTGAAGACGTGCAGCGATGGCGCGAACGCGGGAAGATACCTGTCGTCTTCTGATGGCGCCCCGCTGTAGCCGCGCCGTGGTAACCGAATCACCGGGGCTGTGCTTCGTTATGTCATCTCTAGCTGAGATGGCAAGAGGTGACCGGCCAAGCCTGACATCCGGGCTGTCTGTCATTGAGATGCTTCGCGACTCCAGCCACACTGCCTCGTGCTCCTGCGGCGCTACGGACACATCAGCGACCAGCCGCCTCACCGCGGCATCCCGGCTATCCGGCCCGCAATAGTGGATCCGACGGATGACAAGGCAAGGAGACCTTGCCGCGCATTCACAAGCGGTGCTGATACATCGCCTTCAGCGTGATGCCCGCCGCAGGAAGGTAACTCGTGTTGTTGCCGTTACCAGCAGTTGGCTGTAGAGCGGATAGTAGTAGCAGTTCAGAAGGTTATGAATCCCGACCGCCACGATGGCATGACATATTCGTCAAGACGTTTTTAAATTCTATACCGTCAATAATTTCCGGAATACGGCAATGTCTCTATGAATGTGTACAAAAAAAGGACCACCGATATGGTGGCCTCAAGCTCTCTTGTTGTTAGCAAGGGAGTGTCGATCTTGAAGAATTCGATTAGAACTTGTGACGTACGCCGATGACCGCGCCAACCTGGTTCTTGCCCGGCGCGACACTGGTAGGTGCACCCGAAAGCGAGTTGTAGCCGTTCAGGCCGAGCTGCGAGCCATTCTTGTTCCTCGCATAGGCCACGTTCATATAGACGTCCGTGCGCTTCGAGAAGGCATAGTCGGCCGACGCCACGAACATGAGCGGATCGGCACTGGAGTTGCGCGTATCCGTGTAGTAGGCAGCGCCCGTCAGGCTCAGCGCCGGCGTCATGCTGTAGCGCAGACCGGCCCAGTACAGGTTAGCCCCGCTGGCAGCCAGCGTGCCGGCGTTACCATTGAACCAGCGATACCCCAGGAAGGCCTTCGCGGGACCGAATGCATAACTCGCACCCACCAACGCGCGACGGTCCTTTCGTTCGTCCGTTGCCACAGTCGAGCCGCGGAACTCGTCATAGACCGCGCCAACGGCGAGACCGCCGGTCTCGTACATCAGCGAGATGCCGATGTTACGATCGACTTTGAAATTTCCGGGGATCTCGCCCCCACCTGTGCGGCTGAAGCTGTACAAGGCGGTGGCGGTCAGGCCACCGAACGTTCCACGATACTTGACCGCATTGTCGGCGCGACCGGCAATAATGTCATCGCTGCGATACAGCGAATAGCGCGGTGCGAAGCCCATGGGGTCGAGTTGCAGGCCCACGTCGTAGATCGGCGTGGTTTGGCGACCCAGGGTCACCAGACCATACTTGCTGCCCAGGCCAACCAGGGCGGCCCGGTCAAACAGTCGAGGGCTGCTGCTCAGCACAGCCGTATCCAGCGAGAAGCCGCTTTCGAGTTCGAACACAGCCTTGAGACCGCCGCCGAGATCCTCGCTACCGCGTAGACCCCAGCGCGACGTCGACATATTGCCGGAACTCATGCGGACCAAGTTCGATCCATTGCTAGCAGAAGGCGCGTTGCTGAGGTACTCAATACCCGCATCCGCGACACCGTAAAGCGTCACGTTGGACTGCGCGAACGCCGTGCCCGCAATCAAACTGGCTGTCGCAGCCACGACTCCACATCGAATCTTCATTTCACATTTCTCCTTCAAAGGTAGGCCCTGCAGTGATCGGGAGAATATTAGATTGAATATTACGCATACCTTGCAGGGCGATTACTTGAACATTTTTGGTTGTTAAATGACAACGACCATCTATAAATTTATCGTTTACCACTATGCCTTGATCTCAGTATTTTTTGAATTCCTATACCGATGCGTACCTATATCATCTCCGCATCACGTCCAATTCTTTCTTACTTCCGACGATGCAATGTCAAGGGGCGCGGGAGAATGTTCCACCGAATCCGCACGCCGCACAGCCCTGACGACAACATCCATAGACCTCGTTGCATCCGAGACCCTTCGGAATGGGATACCCTCCTCATCCATCTCTCTAGCGGGGGTATAGCCCGCAACGAGATAGAGCGGCCGGCGCTTGGCTTCGTTGAACAGACGGCCCACATATTCGCCAAGGATGCCCAGGAAGAAGAGTTGCAGTCCGCCAAGCATCAACACGACGGTCATCAGGGACGGATAGCCTCGCACCGGATCGCCGAATAGCAGCGTTTTGCCAACGGTATAGAGCGCCATCCAAAACGCCGGGACAGCGACGATCAAGCCGACCGACGTGGCGATCCGCAGAGGAATTGTCGAGAATCCCGTGACGCCATCGA
This sequence comes from Cupriavidus sp. HMR-1, assembly GCF_000319775.1. Classification (NCBI taxonomy): domain Bacteria; kingdom Pseudomonadati; phylum Pseudomonadota; class Betaproteobacteria; order Burkholderiales; family Burkholderiaceae; genus Cupriavidus; species Cupriavidus sp. HMR-1. The sequence continues at coordinate 23,991 of NZ_ANKP01000038.1, read as the reverse complement.
TCGCGAGCTTAAACAAGCGGCGGTAGTTGAACTTCGTTTTTCCCGAAGCGCGCGCATCCCGGTCGTAGAGGATAGAGGTCTGTCGGTACCCAATCCACGCGTACAGACCTTTCATGAAACGGTTCTGTTCGCGGAGCTGGCCGATGGCCGCGACCGCGCGCTGGCTCATCAGACGAAAATCGCCGGTGTCGGCGGGGATGTCGATGTCACTCACCTTCCCCATCAGGCGATAGAAGCAGTGGGCCGTGGCTTTCTTCAGGAAGGATTCGCCCTCCCGGGTCCGCCGGGTCGCGTAGACGACATCGAAACCTTGCTCCCACTTGTTAATCAGGGTGGGGATCAGTTCCGGCGGATCCTGCAGATCGGCGTCGATGACGACGACGGCGTCGCCGCACGCGACATCCAATCCCGCGGTCAATGCGGCTTCCTTGCCGAAATTCCGGCTCAATTCGATGATGCCGACTTTCTCATCGGCGCCCCGTATTGTCCTGAGCACATCGAGGGTCCGATCCCGGCTTCCATCGTCCACGTAGATAACTTCCGACGTATAGGGAAGGGTTCCCAGGACGGCGCCGAGACGCGCATGGAACAGGGGCAAGACCTGCTCCTCATTGAAAATGGGAACGACCACCGATACTGTTCCCTGCAACCGCTTATCCGAACTCATCGTGACTCCCTGTTCAGGAACGTCCAGTTGGCATGCAATGTGTAGTTGATGAGCATGAGGAGAAACGTGGACAGAACCTGTGCGAGCAGGTAGTGAAGCCCCGCCCGCAGTCCGATCCACATGAACGCAGCGTTGAGCCCGAAGGCGAGCACCGAAACTGCCAGGAATCTCGCAAAGCGCGATGAAGCATCCGACGTGCGCGCGAACACCCACCGACTGCTCAGGAAATAATTCGTCAGGAGCCCCACCACGCTGCCGACAATCGAACCCAACAATGGGATGCCCCCCTGCGCAACAATCAGGATCAGCATGAGGTAATGCGCGGCGGTCGCGGTCGCGCCGGTGACCAGATAGCGGAGGAATCTGGGCGACATTGTCATCGCTTCTCCACGAGCACCGTCGTGCCCCGGCGCGCCACCACCAGGCTCTCTGGCCCCAGGTCGGGGGACAGTTGCGCAAAAGTTGCCTCGCGCATGACGGCGAGCTTGTGTCCGCGCTCGCGCCAGCGCAGCAGGAAGGTCGCGTAGCTATCGATCCACCGCTGGGGATCGACAGAAAAGCCAAGATCCAGTTCGTCCCTGGCAACCACCACCTGGGGAAGCATTTCGGAGTAGAACGCCAAGCCCCGGTCGATCTGCCCGACGTTGAACAGGGCGGTATCGGCGCGGCGCGATGCCTTGACGGTTAGGCCGATCGGCTTGATCGACAGGGATTCGAAGGCCATGGATGCCACGAGCCCCAGCTGAAGGCTGCCAATCGATGCAAGAGCTGCCACTGCAACGGCAATGCCACGTCGACCTGACAGGGCAAGGGCACCGGCAACCAGCCCGCCAACCACCAGGGCGCCGATGGTTAGCGTGCTCCAGAAGGAGAAATGACGAAGATCCGAGATCCCGCGCCTGAGCACCTTGTCCGATAGCTCGGGGATCCATTGCAGTCCCGCGATCAGGATGCCGAGTATGACCATCAGCGAGCATCCGACCACTACCCATCTCGTGCGCACGCGCAGGATGGCGTCACCAACGAGCACGGCGAGCGGCGGAAATGCCGGCAGGATATACAGGGGCAGCTTCGATCGCGAGACAGAGAAGAAGACAAGCACAATCAGCGTCCACACCAACAGGAATAAACGCGGGTCAAATGTCCCCGAACGCCTCGCAGGTCGGTAGCGCTGCCAGACTGTGGCGGGGATGACGCCAGCCCACGGCAGCATTCCCGCGACCAGCACCGCGGCGAAGAACCAGGCAGGCTTGTTGCGGGCATGAACGGAGGAAGTGAAGCGCGCCAGGTGTTCGTGGACGAAGAAGTAGTTAAGAAATTCCGGATTGCGAACCGACACTGCGACGATCCACGGCAGCGCGAGGACGCACGCGAACAACCCCCATATCCAGAAGGCGCGACTTCTGAACAGTCCGAACTGTCTGGTGAGCACGGCGTAGACCACCATGGTCGCGGCGGGCAGCACGATCGCAATCAATCCCTTGGCAAGGAAGGCCAGCCCCACCAGACCCCAGACGATCGGATAGAGGCGCCTATCGGCATTCCTGACCGCTACCGCATAGACCAGGACGGCGTTGCCCAGCAGTGCGCCGACGCCGATATCTGTCGTGGTCAGGTTCGAGCCCAGTATCCATAGCGGCGAGCCGGCCAGCACCAGGGCAGAGGCGAGCCCCACTCGCCGCCCGAAGAGTGCCGTCGCAGACCAACCGGCGACCAGGATGGCACTGGCTCCGATCAACGAACTCCAGAGTCTGGCGCTCCATTCACTGACGCCAAACACCGCAAACGCCGCCGCGGTCGCCCAATACTGAAGTGGCGGCTTGTCAAAGAACTTGACGCCGTTCAGCCGAGGGGTCGTCCAGTCGCCCGAGACGAACATCTCCCGGGCAACTTCGGCGTAGCGCCCCTCATCCGGTTCGTAGAGCGGCCGGATCGAGAGGGTCGCGGTCCACAGCAAGATGGCAACGACAATGAGCGAAAACCAGAGAACGCGAGACTTCACGAAGGCTTCCTCGCGGCGACAAGTAGGGAACCGCCTAACGGAAACCTCAGACCGGCAAGAATCAACTGCCGCTCGGCGGCACAGATGCCGCCAAAGATGCGGTTGAGCGTCGCGCCAATTCGGAATCCGTCGTCCACCGCGTCTTTGGGCGGCTTGAGCCGTTGCTGCAATCTCGAGAGCGCCATCGCCGGCAGAAGCAGCGACATGAAGGAGGTGGCGTAGACGGGCTGGAATCCGGCGGCCCGCACCTTGCCAAGCAACTCACTGCGCGTGTAGCGGCGCTTGTGCTTGGCCGCATCGTCAAGATGGCTCCACAGGCTGGGATGCTGCGGTACGGTGAGGATGAGGCCACCGCCGGCGCGACAAGCCCGGTACATCTCTGCCAGGACACGCTCATCGTCGTCGACGTGCTCGATCACATCGAACGCCCCGATCACATCAAAGGCAGCGGTAAAGGGCAGCGCGCGGGCGTCCATCTGGATGAACTGGGCGTTGGACTTGTTGCGGGCCGAGGCCAGTGCCTGCAGCGACGCCTCCCCACCGCAAATGCGCGCATGCGGAAAGCGCTGCTCGATGGCCTTGAGGTTCTCGGCGGTCCCGCACCCGATGTCCATGAAGGACCTGAGTGTCGGGAAATGGCTCTGCAGGACGTCAAGAATCAGCCGCCGCCGATGAACGAACCAAAAGTGTGTGGCTTCGAGCTTTTCGTATTCCTCGAAGAGAGGTTCGTGATAGCCATCATGGTCGGCCAGCATGGCCGGCGCCATGCAGACCAATCCATCCTGACTCATCGGTTGCCAGCCGCACGCGGCGCAACTCCAGATTTCGTGCTTGATAGGGGCTCTGCACTGAATGCATGCGCGCATGGTCGTCTCCCGTTCGAGGTTCCTGCTCCACGCGTTGGCTTGCCGACGCACGGGCGAGGTTGTCCCACGGCAACGCGTCAACGCGATGACGTGGCAAGTGAATTGAGATACCTAGGTACTAGGCAGCAAGGCGTCGCAATCCGATGAGGGCGGGACTGCGATCGGGGTGAAGCCCCAATTCACACAGGAGTGGAGGGTGGACGAAGAAGCACGTCTGGAATGAAACTGGCGAGGAGCGCGGCCGTCCTGCCCGCCACCTCGAACGATTCCGGCTGCCGCAGCCAGAAGCCCAAGAACCATCCGGCGGCCTGGCCCATGGCGACGCACGCGTCGCACGCGTGACCGTCCGCATCAGGAGCCAGTTTTCCCCGCGAAGGGCTGTGCTGCGTGTTGTGGTGACACGGCTTGTCCGGGTTGCTGACCGTTTCCTCCACATCGACCTCGAGGACCATCGCCGCATCATTGCGCAGCCGGTCATGCGCTGGGCAGCCGGCGTGCGCGGGCGCTCCCATCGCCTGCAGCGGCAATGCGAAGATCATGAACCACAGCAGGAGGCGGGGCAGCAAGCGTCTCATTCGACGGCACAGAAAGGCGGAATTTCGTCTCAGCGTATTCTAGAGAGCCGGCCTGTCAGCAAAATGACTCACACATGACAGGGCCGCCATGCACCAGAATCAGGCGGGGCGCACGGCGCCCAGACGGACCGAATCCCTTGCGCACGACCATCGTCGGCTTTTCCGACCGATGGTCAAGTGCCGCACTTCGTGAGCGTCTTTGATCCAGGACAACCCACTGCAGACTTATTGCCGGAAGTAAAATCAAGGCTGCTAGGATTCGCCCACTTGATTCCCGGCTCATGCACGCCTCCTATCGCCGGCACTGGATTGCCGCATTCCTGTTGATTTCGTTCCTGACAGTTCAACTGGCAGCGGCCGCCTACGCCTGTGAGGGCAGCCGGTATGCGCTGAGCCTGACGGCGAGCATGACCGGGATGGCGGAATCCTGTCCGGACATGGCAATCAAGCGGGGCCATTCGCATGCAGGCCTGTGCCAGGCGCATTGCCACCAGGACAGCAAATCTGCCGATCATGCGAGCCCGCAACTGCCCGTATTCCAGGCGGCCTCGGTTAGCCCGGTAGCCACACCTGACCTGACACCGATCCTTGGCGGGTATCGGCTGGCCACGGGCAACCCCGTCCCACGACCGCCTCCCCGCCCGCTCGCGATCCTCCATTGCTGTTTCCGCATTTAGCCCGCGAAGCAACGTCCGCTATCGTGCCCTGAGTCGTCAAGACCAAGGGAGTCGTTGCTTTGTGGAGGCTTTATGTTTTTGCGTTTTCCCCTAGCGCGCGGGCGGCGGTGGTCGCTCGCCCTCTCGCTCATCGCGGCCGCCCATCCCGGATGGGCGCAATCGGCCGCACCCCTGTCGTTGCAGGAAGCCGTGGTGCTCGCCTCGGCGCATGCCTCGGACGCTGAGACGTCGCGCGCAGCAATCCAATCCGCCTTGGAAATGGCGGTTGCGGGCAGGCAACTGCCGGACCCGGTTCTCAAGGTTGGCGTCAACAACGTGCCCGCCGATGGACGGGATCGCTTCTCAATCGGCACGGAATCGATGACGATGCGCTCGATCAGCGTGATGCAGGAACTGACGCGATCAGCCAAGCGTGAAGCGCGCGCACGACGCTTCGAGGCCGAGGCCTCGTCGGCGCAGGCGCAACGCACGGCCGCGCTCGCCGCCGTACAGCGTGGCGCGGCACAGGCGTGGCTCGATCGGCTCTATGCCGAGCGGGCAACCGTCGTGCTGGCGGAACAGGCGCAGTCCATCGGGCTGATGATCGACGCTGCCCGCGCTGCCTATCGTGGCAACCGCGGCCCCCGGACCGATATCCTGACCGCTGAACTTGAGTTGCAGCAATTGCGCGACCGGGAGGACGAGGCGCGCGCCGCTGTGTCGACAGCCAGAGCAATGCTGCAGCGCTGGGTCGGTGACGCCGCCGTGCGCCCCCTGGGTGACAGTCCGACGCTTGCGATACCCGCGTGGCTCGCCAATCTCGATGGCAGCGTCGTGTCCCAGTTGCCCGATGTGGCCACCGCCGAGGCCCAGGTCGGCGTCGCGGAGGCCGAGGGCAGCGTGGCGCGGGAAAACAGGATTCCGGACGTCAGCGTGGAGTTGATGTACAGCCAGCGCGGCCCAGCGTACTCGAACATGGTTTCGGTCAACCTATCCCTGCCTTTGCCCTGGGATCGGAAGAACCGGCAAGATCGTGAGCTCGCCGCGAAGCTCTCACAGGCCGATGCAGCGCGAGCCCAAGCCGAAGCGGTTCGACGTGGGCTACAGGGCCAACTGCGCGGCAAGCGAGCCGAACTCGGCCTGAACCAGTCGCGGCTGGAACGTTATCGCGACGTCACGGTGCCGCTGGCCAGAACGCAGACAGAAGCAGCACTGACGGCGTATCGCGCCGGTGCCGGCACGCTCTCCGCAGTCGCCGACGCGAGCCGCAAAGCGCTCAATCTCTCGCTGGAACGCCTGAAGTTGGAGGCCGCGACGGCCCGGCTGTGGGCCGAGCTCAATTTCCTGATGCCGCTTGCGACTGAAGCAATGCCGGCATCCACGCAAGGGGATCAACCATGAAAACGACCGCAATCGCGCGCGTCGCGATGAGCCTCGCCGTTGCGGCGGGCCTGGGTGGCGCATATTACCTTGGACAACAGCAGGGTCATCAGCAAGCGTCCGGATCCGCAACCATCAACGGGCCTCACGACGGCCACGATCCGGCCGCGGGCGCCGAGCCCAAGACCGGCAAACGGATCCTCTACTGGCGCGACCCGATGGTACCGGGGCAGCGTTTCGACAAGCCGGGCAAATCCCCTTACATGGATATGCCGCTGATACCGGTGTATGAAGAGGACAACGCCGACGGCGCCGCGGTGCGCATCGACGGCCGCGTGACGCAGAACCTCGGCATCCGGACCGCAGAAGTAAAGCTTGGCAGGCTGGAGATGGCCTTGCAGGTCCCCGGCAATGTCGCCATCAACGAACGCGGCATCGAAGTCATTCAGGCGCGGACAACCGGGTTCGTCGAGCGCACCTTCGCCCGCACTACCATGGAAACGGTCCGCAAGGGCCAGGCGCTCGCGCAGATCTATTCGCCAGACTGGGTGGCGGCGCAGGAAGAGTACCTGGCCGTCGCGCGCATGCCGGGCAACCCCCAGCCCGAACTGCGCGACGCCGCGCTGGCGCGCATGCGGCAGGTGGGCATGACAGACGGCCAGATCCGTGGGGTGCAGGCAAGCGGCAAGCTCCAGCCACGGCTCACGGTCAATAGCGCCGTCGACGGCATTGTCACTGAGGTCGGCGCTCGGGACGGCATGACCGTTCCCCCTGGCATGACGCTCTTTCGCATCGCCAGCCTGGCAACGGTGTGGGTGCTCGCCGAAGTGCCCGAAAGCCAGGCGGCTGCCCTGCGGCCCGGCCAGGAGGTCATGGCAAGCACCACGGCACTGCCGAATCTGGCGCTGCCCGGCAAGGTGGACACGATCTTGCCGGACGTAAGCGCCGGTACGCGCACGATCAAGGTCCGGATCGAACTGCAGAACAAGGACAGAAAACTGCTGCCGGGCATGTTCGTGTCGGTACGCATGATGCCGGCGGGCGCAACAGCGCGCCTGCTCGTACCCAGCGAGGCACTGATCCGGACCGGTACGCGCACAATTGCCATGGTGGCCAAAGGCGAAGGTGGATTTGATCCGGTCGATATCAAGGCGGGCGCGACCGCCGGTGGTCAGACCGAGATCCTCGAGGGTCTGAAGGCTGGCCAGCAAGTCGTGGTTTCCGGACAGTTCCTGATTGATTCGGAAGCGAGCCTGCGCGGAACCGTCGCGCGCATGCAAGAAACTTCCGCAACCCCGGCTGAGAGCGCCGCCTCCGAGGGGTCGGCCGCCGGCCCCGAGCATCGCGCAGTGGGGCGCATCCAGTCCATCGGCGAGCGCAGCCTGACCATCGCTCACGACGCCATCCCGTCCGCCCAGTGGGGCGCCATGACGATGGAGTTTGCCGCGCCGCCTGCCGGCCTTCCGCAAGGACTGAAAGCGGGCGATCGCGTCGCGTTCAGCTTCCGGCTGGATCCCCACGGCATGGCGACGCTCGTCACCGTCGCGCCGCAAGTCCAGACCGCGGGAGCCAAGCCATGATCGCCCGATTGATCCTTGCCTCCATCCGCAACCGCTTCCTGGTCCTTCTTGCCACGGTGATGCTGACCGCGTGGGGGCTGTGGGCCGTGCGAAGTACACCACTGGATGCCCTACCCGACCTCTCCGATGTGCAGGTCATCATTCGCACCCCATTCCCTGGGCAGGCCCCCCAGATTGTGGAGAACCAGGTCACCTATCCGCTGACCACCACGATGTTGTCGGTGCCCGGCGCGAAGACCGTGCGCGGATACTCGTTCTTCGGCGACTCCTATGTCTACGTACTGTTCGAGGACGGCACCGACCTGTACTGGGCCCGCTCACGCGTCCTGGAGTACTTGAACCAGGTCCAGTCCCGGCTGCCGGCCGCCGCCAAGCCCGCGCTTGGCCCCGACGCGACCGGCGTGGGTTGGGTCTATGAATATGCGCTCGTGGACAAGAGCGGACAGCATGACCTGTCGCAGTTGCGCGCGCTCCAGGACTGGTTCTTGCGATTTGAACTCAAGTCCTTGCCCAATGTCGCCGAGGTTGCCTCGTTGGGCGGGATGGTCAAGCAGTTCCAGATTGTGCTGTTGCCCGACCGGCTTCGCGCCTACAACCTGTCACAAGGCAAGGTGCTGGCCGCGCTCAAGGGGGCCAATCAGGAAACCGGGGGCTCGGTATTGGAACTGGGCGAAGCCGAGTACATGGTGCGCGCCACCGGTTACCTGAAGACGCTGGATGATTTTCGGCAGGTGCCGATCGTGACGAGCGATGCCGGCATTCCGGTGCGACTGGGCGATGTCGCCGTGGTCCAATTGGGCCCGGAGATGCGCCGCGGCATCGCGGAGCTCAACGGGCAAGGCGAAGTCGCGGGCGGGGTGATTATCCTGCGCTCGGGCAAGAACGCGCTGGAGACGATCAACGCTGTCAAGGCCAAACTTCAGACCCTGCAGAAAAGCCTGCCGGCCGGCGTCGAGGTCGTCACGGCCTACGACCGGTCGGCGCTGATCAATCGCGCAGTCGACAACCTCACCACCAAGCTGCTGGAGGAGTTCGCGGTCGTCGCAGTGGTCTGCCTGCTCTTTCTCTTTCACTTGCGCTCGGCACTGGTCGCCATCATCTCGTTGCCGCTTGGCGTGCTGGCGGCATTCCTTGTTATGCGCTATCAGGGCGTGAACGCCAACATCATGTCGCTGGGGGGCATTGCGATCGCGGTCGGCGCGATGGTCGACGCCGCGGTCGTCATGATCGAGAACGCCCACAAGCATCTGGAGCACTGGCACGTCAAGCATCCCGACCAGGAACTTGAGGCGCAAGAGCGATGGCGCCTTATCGGTGAGTCGGCCGCGGAGGTCGGGCCTGCCCTGTTCGTCTCGCTGCTGATCATCACCCTGTCGTTCATTCCAGTCTTCACCCTGGAGGCACAGGAAGGCAGGTTGTTCTCTCCATTGGCGTTCACCAAGACCTATTCCATGGCCGCGGCGGCGGGCCTCTCTGTCACGTTGATCCCCGTGTTAATGGGCTACATGATTCGTGGCAAGATCCCTTCCGAACAGGCCAATCCACTCAATCGCCTGTTGATCCGCGCCTATCACCCGCTGCTCAACAAGGTGCTCAAGTACCCGAAGACTACCGTGGTGCTGGCAGGCGCCCTCCTGGTGGCGACCGCCTGGCCGATCATGCGGACCGGAGGGGAATTCATGCCACCGCTGGATGAAGGCGATCTGCTCTACATGCCCTCCGCTCTGCCCGGGCTTGCGGCGGGCAAGGCGTCGCAGTTGCTGCAACAGACCGACCGCCTGATCAAGACGGTCCCTGAAGTGGCATCTGTGTTTGGCAAAGCCGGCCGCGCCGACAGTGCGACGGACCCCGCGCCGATTGAGATGTTCGAGACGACCATTCGCTTCAAGCCGAAGGATCAGTGGCGTCCTGGCATGACCACCGACAAGCTGGTCGAGGAACTGGACCGCATCGTCAAGGTACCGGGCCTGTCCAATATCTGGGTGCCACCGATCCGCAATCGCATTGACATGCTCGCGACCGGCATCAAGAGTCCCGTCGGCATCAAGGTGGCCGGCACGGACCTCAAGGAGATCGACAGGCTCGCCACGCGCATCGAAGAGGCCGTCAAGACGGTCCCCGGCGTGACGTCTGCGCTGGCCGAACGGCTCACGGGCGGGCGCTACATCGATGTCGACATCGACCGCACGGCGGCGGGCCGCTACGGCCTGAACATCGAGGACATCCAATCGATCGTTTCCTCGGCCATCGGGGGTGAAACCGTTGGTGAGGTGGTCGATGGACTCGCACGATTCCCCATCAACGTTCGGTATCCGCGCGACGATCGGGACTCCATCGATGCACTGCGGCGCCTGCCAATTGTGACCGACAGCGGCTTACAGATTGCGCTGGCCGATGTGGCCCGCATTACTGTCATGCAGGGCCCACCGATGTTGCGCAGTGAGAACGCACGTCTTTCCGGTTGGGTATATGTTGACATTCGCGGCAGAGATCTTCGGTCCACCGTGCGTGACATGCAGGCCGCCGTGGCGAAGGCCGTACCAATGCCCGCCGGGTATGCCCTCAGTTGGTCAGGCCAGTTCGAGTATCTGGAGCGTGCTACGGCCAAACTCAAGGTCGTCGTCCCCTTTACCTTGCTGATCATCTTCGTACTGCTCTATCTAGTTTTCGGCCGGCTGGATGAAGCCATGCTGATCATGGGCACGCTCCCCTTGGCCCTAATAGGCGGCTTCTGGCTGCTGTATCTGTTGCGCTACAACCTCTCTGTGGCTGGGATAGTTGGGTTCATCGCGCTTGCGGGTGTGGCCGCAGAGTTCGGCGTCATCATGCTGCTGTATCTCAAGCACGCGTGGCACGACCGGTTGGCGCGCGGTGAAGATACGCTAGATGCGTTGCTCGACGCCATCCAGGAGGGTGCGGTATTGCGCGTCCGGCCGAAGGCGATGACGGTGGCGGTCATCCTGGCGGGCCTGATTCCGATCATGTGGTCACATGGCACAGGGTCTGAGGTCATGCAACGGATTGCTGCGCCAATGGTGGGTGGCATGGTGACAGCGCCGCTGCTATCGATGTTCGTCGTGCCCGCCGTATATCTGTTGCTGCGCCGGCGCTTGTTGCCCTCGCCCTCCACCACCGCCAAGCAGGCAGAACTGGAGCGGGCCGTGTAGCAACTGTGCCTGGCGAGTCCCGGGGGCCGCCAGGCCAGTCTTCAGTGCATTGGGAACGTTCACCAGTGCGGCGCGCATCCATGAGAGGGCACCCGCCCTACGGCACTTCCCGGGCGTTTGCTCGAGGTGCCGCCACAATATCAAGACACCGCGCTGGTGAGCTCCCGCAACACGTAGGGCACCCTCCGTCGGCAAATCGCCGCGACCCACCTTCTGGACAGCTAGCACACCAGGCCCGAAAATCCCCGTATGCGTCCGCCTCCCATCCTGCATCTGCCGCCCGCGGTCGTCGCGGTAATTCTGGTCGGGCTGGTGACCATCCTCAGCTTGATTGTCCTGCTAGCCCGGCACCTGCATCGCAGCCAACCGCCGCCTCGCAAGCACCGCAGCAAGAGTCCCAAACCAGGGCGCTTGCGCAAATGACCTTGCGGACAGTGCTGCGGCCCAACAGCGGCGACGCCAAGTTGTACGAACGCGGGTAGGCCGCCGTTATTTCCGACGGCCAGAGCGAGGGCTCTTTCGGGGCCGGCCCCGGCGCGGCAGCCGCGGGCGCCCGCGACCATAGGTGCGATTCAGATAGATGACAAATGCCAGGAACGCAATGATGCAGAGCACGGCAACCAGCAATAGCGAGGACAGCACGCCATGCGGCAAATCGAAGACGTAATATCGGTTCAAGTTTCCAATCGCCCTGTGTGGCAGGCCGCCTCTCGTGCGTACTCAGTGAACGCCATCCTCAAGCGAATCGGCGCACGGCGACGATCAGCGCACCATCGCCATTGGCGAACCGCACGCCGCCCTTCTCCAATTGCCTCTCGATCATGCAGAGTCCGCCAAACATGTCATTCAGGATGGGACCACGGCGTCGATGGTCGCCAACCGCCATGGGGAACGGACGCGTCCTTTGCTTGCTCATGCTCAGCGTCATAAGCGGCAATGCCAACGTGCAGAATGTCTGGCTGTGTACGACAGTGAAACCTGCGGCATTGACCTTGCGAATCAGTGCGGGAAGCGTGTAGCGCGCTTCTGGCGCCCTCGGGGCATTGCCGCGCAGTCGTCGCGTTCGTTGATGCGGTACGGTCACGACAATACCGCCACCCTGGCGACAAGCCTTACGCAACTGGTCAAGCACTATCCCGTCTGACGCGGCATGCTGCAGGACGTCGAACGCCCCGATGACGTCAAAGGCGTCCGCGAACGGCAGGTGCATAGGATCCATCTGCAAACAGGAAAAGCCATATTCCCGGCGCACCTCGCGTAGTGCATCCACGCAACGGTCGGCCGCGACCAGCGTGGCGGCCGGATAGCATGTCCGGAAATCATCCAGGAATTTTCCCGCACCGCAGCTCAGATCCAAGAATGACTCAATCTGCGGGAACCACCGAGACAAGGCCTCGATGATCAGTCGGCGGCGATATGCAAACCAGAAGTTCCGGTCTTCAACGTGCGCAAATTCCCGCAACAGCGACGCTTGATTCCCATCGTGATCCCCGATCAGTTCGGGTGCGAGGCACACAATGCCTGATGTCGACGGCGGCTGCCAGTCGCAGGACCAGCAATGCCACCCCTGCGTGGACAATGCATTGCCACATCTCACGCACGATCGCATCGCCGGCCTCAGATTGAAATCGGAGGCCCTCCCGCAAGGGGCCCTCCATCGCTTTGCAGAATCCTCGTACTCACCCAGGCTGGCGTTGAGCCCACGCGCGATGCGGCGGCGTGCTGGCGAAGTCGTCTGGACGCGTATCCGACTCACACATCCATGCGCGCGGTCAGAAGGCTGACATTCGATTTTATGGAGATGACCTGTCGCAAACATGACGGGGAAATTACCAGGCGCCGCACCCGTTGCTATCTGCGGCAACATCGGACAACATGCACGGCGGCGCGGCCTTTTTCCAACAGATGCGAACGATGTCATGGATTCGACGCCGACAATCCACACCGCGCCTGTGGCGACTTGTGATTGCAGACTTTAGGGATTTCCTGGACAGCGCCGCGCCAGACCAGTGCGCTCAGCGTTTTCGTCAGCCCGGCCTTGGCCAACTTTGGTTTCGATCGTCGTGGGCAATGCGCCCGATCGCGAGACAGCATGACAGATTCAAAGGACACCGCACCGCTGTCGAATGACAAGCCCCCGGCAGCCCCCGTGCCGCTGCAGCGAGAATGGCTGAATCGCACCGTTGTCGGTGCCGGGCTCACGAGTGCACTAGGCGATTTCTGCTACGAGACCACCACCGTCATCCTGCCCGGCTTCCTGGCAATACTCGGGATCCCGGCAGCGGTTCTGGGACTTATCGAAGGCCTGGCCGATGCGGTGGCGAGCTTTACCAAGATGATTTCGGGTTACGTCGCCGACAAGCTCGGACATCGAAAGCTTCTGGTGCTGGTCGGCTACGCCCTGACGCCTGCGGGTCAGATCGCAATCGCATTGGCCACGGCGTGGCCAATGCTACTTGTGGGGCGAATCATTTCCTGGTTCGGAAAAGGGCTGCGCGGCCCGCTTCGCGACGCGATTGTCATCCAGGCAATCCCGCCGCGCGCGCGAGGCCGTGCCTTCGGGTTTCATCGGGCTATGGATACGATTGGCGCAGTAGTCGGACCGCTGCTTGGTGTCGCATTGCTTGGCTGGGCCCAAAGCCATCATGGGTGGAACGACCCCATCGGTCCGTTCCGTCTGGTCCTATGGCTAAGTGTCATCCCGGGGGTTCTGGCCGTCCTGGCTTTCCTCGGCTTCGTCAAGGATCCGGCATTTTCCCCAAATCCCGGGCTGCGATTTTTCCGGGCCTTGCGCGGCCTTCCGCCAAAATTCAAGCGCTATCTCGGCGCCGTCGGGTTGTTTGGCATGGGTGATTTCTCCCACAGCCTGTTGATCCTCGGCGCCACGAAATTGCTGACCCCCGCACTCGGCATCGTGCAGGCCGCGCAAATCGCCGGTGGCCTCTACGTCTGGCGAAACGTCGTGCAATCGGCGGCGTCATTTCCAGTCGGCATGCTGGCGGATCGCGTCGGTGCGCTGCGCATTCTCGTGCTTGGCTATGCGCTAGGCGCGATGACCGGCCTGCTCATGGCCATCACGTTCTGGCTCCACGTCAACACCCTCGCACTGCTCGCGGCCGTCTTCCTGCTTGCGGGCCTGTACACGGCCGTCCAGGAAGCCCTGGAGCCGACGGTGATCGCCGAGATGGTGTCGGCTGACACCTTGGCCATGAGCATCGGCGCGCTCGGCACCACGAACGGCACGGCGAAGTTCATCTCGAGCGCCGGCGTCGGTCTCATCTGGTCGGCGCTATCACCTGTCCTCGGCTTCGCATTCGCCACCATCACCATGGCGGCCGGCACAGTCATGCTGGCGAGATTACGGCACATCTAAATCTCGCCACATCGCCCGGAGATCGAGCGCAGTGCGGGAGTCCCCGCCACGAGCCATCCGCGCGGTCGTGCCGACCGTCGGGACGCCAAAGATCGCCTAGCCGTCGGCAAGCATCGCCTGTACGTCGACGGCGGGCGCATCGAGTAGCTTGACCAGCGCGTCAAAGTCGATCGGCCGGCTGAACAGGTAGCCTTGCCCCACCTCGCAGCCAAACTCCCGCAACACCGACACTTGCCAAACGTACTCGACCCCTTCGGCCACGACGCGCAGCCCAAGCATATGCGCCATGCTAATCATGGCCTGCACGATTTGCCTGTCGCTGTGCGAGCCTTGCATGTCATGGATAAAGGCGCGATCAATCTTGAGTTCGGTGACCGGTAAGTGCTTCAGACTGGACAGATTGCTGTATCCAGTCCCGAAATCGTCGATGGCAATTCCGACGCCCGCGGCGCCCAGCTCCCGCACAAATTCTAGCAGCCCTTCCTCGTGCACGAACAACGCGTTCTCCGTCAGCTCAATCTTGAAGCGCCGACAATCAACGCCAAACTGCGCGATAGTCTGCAGCACAGGCTCCTGCCTGTGCCAACTCAGTTGCAAGGGCGAGAAGTTCACCGCCACCCTGAATTCCGGATCGATCGCCAGTGCCTCGAGCTTCGCGACGTATCGACAGGATTCGCGCAATACCCAATCCCCGATCGCGCCGATTACCCCGGTCTCTTCGGCTACCGGAATGAATTCGGCCGGCGAGACGGGAACGCTGCCATCTCGCATCCAGCGGAGCAAGACTTCCGCACCGATGACCTTGCCCGTGGTGAGCGACACCTGGGGTTGCCAGGCCAGCGAAAATTCGTTGGCCTCGAGCGCGCGGTGCAGCGCGTTGGAGATGTCGAGGCGCTTGAGCACCTTCGTATGCAGGCCGCGAGAAAAAAAATGACAAGCGCCGATGCCATCCTCCTTGGCGCGGTACATCGCCGCATCGGCATTCATGATCAGCGCTTCTGCGGTCGTGCCATCGGCGGGAAATCGGCTGACCCCAATGCTCGCGGAGACGTAGCTTTGCGTACCGTTCAGGACAATCGGCTTGGCCAGTTCATCGAAGATCCGCCGCGCGATCGACTCGACCTGAGCAGGATCCGCGGTGTCGTGCAGAATGAATGTGAATTCATCGCCGCCGATACGGCCGACAAAATCCGCTTCCTTCACCAGTCGCTTGAAGCGCTCCCCGACCACCTCGAGTAGCCGATCGCCAAACGAGTGGCCCAGTGTATCGTTCACGTCCTTGAACCGGTTGAGGTCAAGGAAAAGCAGGGAAAATTCCGTACCCTTGTTCGCCGAACGTTCGATCGCATGGCCAAGCCGGTCCTGGAACAAGCGTCGATTTGGCAGACCGGTCAGGCTGTCGTAGTAGGCAAGGTGCATGTACTGGGCGCGCAGGCTTTCGCGCTGCATGATGTCCGCGAACATCGCCACGAAACTGAACACTTCGCCATGCTCGTCGTGAACCGTCTTGATCGTTACCCAGTCGGGCGCGATCGAGCCGTCCGCCCGCAATAGCCAGACCTCCCCTTCCCAGCGTCCGCCATCGCGCAGGGTTGCAAATATCTCCGCGTAGAAGCCCCGTCCATGCCGGCCAGACCGTAAGAATCCGGCCGGCCGCCCGACAATATCCGCGCCGGGATAGCCCGTCGCGGCTGTGAAGGCACGATTGATGTACTGGATGCGCAAGCGAGCGTCCGTTACCAGCAGCGTCACTAGTTGACTCGAGCACATTGGCCGATATCTTGCGGTTTTCCAGCTCAGTACGCAATTGGCTAACCAGCGCCTCGCGTTCACGACGATTGATGTCACTGCGACAAACGAACTCGGCCAGCAAGGACGCCATGGAGACAATGCCGATGTATCGCCCTTGCGCATCGAAGACGGGTAGGTGCTCACAAGCTTCCTTACGCATGCGCTTGAGCAACTGGATCGCGCTGGCATGCCCCTGCACGGGCTCGGGTGGACGTCGTGCGATCAGATCCGCGAAAATCCGTGCTGGAAAAAGCGTCGCCTGCCGGTCCGTCACGACACCGAGAAACGTGCCGTCGTCATCGAAGACCGAGAAGACGTTCGTCGATGTCTGATTGACCCCGACCAGATCCCGATATCGCTGGTCGAGCGCAACGCGGCGTGCCGTCAGGTCGAGGCACTCCGAAACAAGCAATGTGTCCATCTGCAAGCCTTATCCCAGCTTTTGATCCACGAACAACTCGACTTCCAGCGCCAGGTGAAGGATTTCCTCGGCTCCCATGGCCGGTTTGATCTCATCCAGGATGAACGTCTTGAGCTCTGCGGCGGGGATCTTTCTGAGAATCGCCTTTCGAATGAGGATGTCAGAAATCACGTCGTCGTCGATTTCTATATGCTCGAAGGCCGTGGTTGACAGCAAACTGAGTGCTCGCCCGACCGCAACGTGTCCAATTGGCGAGGCGCGCCCTAGCACGAGCCCATCGGTAATTGGCGGAAGGACAAACTCCTTGATGTGGGCGCGCAATCGCTTCTGACGACGTTTCTCCATTCCGACACTAACCTTTCCGATCCAAGATCGAACGCGCCAAGGAAGCACCGCACGCAAATCCGGCGCAGCACGACATCCTTCGCGGGCCGTTTGTACCAGACATTCCTGCCACCGACTACCCATCAAACGTGGGCCCGCAAGAGTTGCCATGCTTTGAGTTTCTACTCCTACTAGTGAGTATCCGTGGATACCGCCTAGGGACGCATATCCTGGTAGAGCTTGAGCATGTCCTTGTATTCACCCGCCGTCTTCTGAATGGAAAACCGCATACGCACCGCATTCTCCGCAAATGCCACGCGCTCGACGTCCATCTCGACCGTATTGCCATCGATGCCGGACTGCATCGGCACCCGGTAGAGCAATGCCTCCTCCGCCGCTGACGGACGGGACTCCAAATGCCGCCGCGAAGTCGTCGCCATGCCCACAAACGCATTGCCGCTTGCCATCGCCCGTTCCAATTCGGCGCCAAAGTCGATGTCCCGCGCCTTGTAGTTCGGGGTATCCGCGTTGGCGATATTGGCTGCCAGAAACTCCAGCCGGCGAGTGCGCAGCCTGAGCGCCAGTTCATGAGCGTTTTCCGCGCTACGCGCAGCATTCTGGATAAATGCGGTTTCCATCTCGCCTCTCCAACGCATTCGGAAGAGGGCAGACTAGCCTACCCCACTCCGCGTCATTGCGAGGATAAGCGATCAATTTATCAACGTTTCAAATGACCAAGTTGCAATGATCTTGACACCGTTGTGCCGTACAGAATTCGCCTGCTTTGGACGCATTTCCCTCAGATGACCGGTTCGTAATATTCGAGTCATTCGACTGATCGTGTCGGGCCGATAGACTGTGCACACGGTGAGCGAGACAGACTCGCCAACATGACTCCGGAGAACTTTCCATGAAGAAGCTTCACACTGCCATTCTTACCGCCGCACTCTCGATCCTCGCAGGCACTGCCGTGGCCGCTCCCGCCGAGGGGCAGGTCCATCGCCCTCGCGATCCCTTCACGGACGGCGCACGCGCCGGAGCCTCAGCCAGCGACGTGTACGCCGGCGGCGCGCGCATCGACAAGCGTGACGTTTTCACCGACGGAGCACGTATTGGGGCGCGAGACGTCTTCACCGACGGCGCTCACGGGCTCTGACAGGTTGACGCCCATGCCAGTTTGACACTTGCACAAGTGTGAGGGGAGCCAGTCATCCGTCCAGGTTGACTGGCTTCCGGTGCTGCTCTTTTGCCTCTACCGTGGCACGAAGAGCTTGTGGCTTGCCTCCTACGGAGGCAAGCCATTTTCTTGGGTGCGCGTCTGGGCTAGCGCCATGCTAACGGCCATGCGGCGCATCAGAACTTGAACGGAAAGGTGCCCCCACCCACACTGTCCGGAACGACCAGTCCGGTGGAAACGCACTCCGTTCTACCGGAACGAATTTCGTCGGAACCACAGCGGGCGGCGAAGTGCTTTTCCTGGCCCCCCGTAGTGCCCCACGCGGATGCCCAGATGACTGGCTCGCTGTCAATTCTGTCGAGGTAGATTTTCCGGCGTAAGCACCGGCGTGTTGCAACTGGAACGCATCGGCAATGTGCTGCTGCGGAATCACCTGATAGATGACCCGTTTGGCATGGATGGCCGCCAGGCCGCACGAACTCTGGTTGATCATTGCGGCTGCCCCCGACCAGTCCCAGCACGCGCTGCTGACGTACGAAAAGTCTGGCCGTTGGTTCTGGACCTGCGCCACCGGTCAGCACGTCAATCATGGCAATTTTCTCGCCAACCCTTCACGCCGCGAGGGATTGTGTCAGCGCACCGGGACCGTATCCTCATGATTTGCTGCTGGCCACACGCGCCAGGCAGCGAGAAATCCGACAACAGAAACGCACGCAAGCACCACAAATGCTGCACGCATCCCGTATCGCGCCCCCACCTGCCCCGCGAGCGGATAGGCAATCAGCCAGCACGCATGCGAGAGGGAGAATTGCGCAGCAAACACTGCAGGGCGATCGGCTGAAGCCGCCGAGCGTTTCAGCAGACGTCCGCTTGGCGTCAACGTCATCGAGTACCCGATGCCGGTGGCAAACCACGTCAGCAGAAGCATGGGCCATTCGATGACTTGCCCGAACCCGGTCAGTGCTACTCCAAAAGCGAGACTGGCTGACATAAGGATGGCGCCGCCCAGCATGGCTGGACGATCAGGACGATTCGCCAACAGCCTCGGCAGTAACAGTGCCACAAGCATCGATCCGCAGCCGAAGGCCGCCAGAGCGAATGGGACATCAGACGCCGGACGCTGCAGCTTGCTTTGCACATAGACGACCGTGTTCACGATGACCATCGAGCTGGCGGCGGCCGCGGCGAGGTTCAGGGCCAGAAGCCCTCGCAAGCGGTGCGTCCGAAGGTAGATCGACATACCCCGAAACGTTTTGGCATACAGGCTCTCCTTGCGAGCTATCGCCTTGGATTGCGGCAAACGCACCGAAACGACGAACGCAGCCGACACCAGGAAGCCCACGACAGTGCCGCCGAACAGCCAGTGAAAGCCGATGACCGATAGCAACGCGGCGGCCAGCATCGGACTCACCAGACTCTCCATGTCATACGCCAGGCGCGACAGGGATAAGGCATTCGTATAGGCCTTCTCTTCAGGAAGGACGTCCGGGATGGTCGCCTGAAAAGTTGGCGTGAACGCCGCCGATGCCGACTGCAACAGGAAAATCAGGATGTAGATCTGCCAGATCTGCGTCACGAACGGCAGAGAAATTGCCACCAGCGCCCGCACGAGGTCCATCGCAACAAGGAATGCGCGACGCGGAAGCCTGTTGGCGAACGCACCCACAACCGGGGCAATGCCCACATAGGCAACCATCTTGATTGCCAGCGCGGTTCCCAGGACGCTACCCGCGTTCGCACCAGCCAGATCATAGGCGAGCAGACCCAGCGCGACCGTCGCAAGCCCGGTGCCAATCAGCGCGATCACCTGCGCACCGAACAGGTGCCGATAGGTTCGGTTCCGCAATACGTCCAGCATGCAACCTCCTAAGCTTCAGCGAGTTCGTCGCGACCCACGCCCGCGCCCCGTTTCCGGCGCACCACCATGCCGCATATCGCGGGCAACACGAAGAGCGTGAGCACGGTGGCCGTGATCAATCCACCGATCACGACCGTTGCCAGTGGCTTTTGCACCTCCGCACCCGTCCCCGTTGCGAGGGCCATGGGCACGAAGCCCAGAGATGCCACCAAGGCAGTCATGAGCACCGGTCGCACCCGTTCCATCGCGCCATCGATCACGGCCGCGTCCGGCGCCACCCCGTCTTCCAGCCGTTTGCGGATGGCCGATATCAGGACGAGACCATTGAGAACGGCCACGCCCGAGACAGCAATGAAACCCACTGCTGCGGAGATGGAGAACGGGATGCCGCGCAGCAGTAGTGCGAACACGCCTCCCGCCAGCGCCAGGGGCACAGCCGTCAGAACTGTCGCGGTCAGCATTGCATTGCCGATCGCCATATACAGCGCCGCGGCGATCAGCACGAAGCAGGCGGGCACAATCATGGCGAGTCGCTTGGTCGCGGCTTGCAGGTTCTGGAACTGGCCGCCCCATTCGATGTACATGCCGGGAGGCAACTTGACGTCCCGCGCGATCCGCGCAGCAGCATCGTCTACAAAGCTGCCGAGGTCACGCCCGCCCACATTGGCTTCCACGTACACGCGACGCTTGCCGTTGTCGCGGCTCACTTCGTTCAGGCCCTGTGTGAATCGGAACTCGACAAGCTGCCGCAATGGCACGGAAACCCGCGCCTGGTCCGAGGCGGCTGGCAGCATCACGGGCAGCGCGCCAAGCACATCGAGGTTCTCCCGCTGATTGCCTGGCAGGCGGATGACAATATCGTAGCGCCGATCGCCATCGAATATCTGGCCTGCCGGGCGGCCCGCCATCGCTGCCGAGACGGTATCGGCCACTTCCTTCACCGTCAGCCCATACCGCGCGATAGCGGCGCGATCGAATACGATGTCGAAGGTGGGAAACCCGCTGGTCAGCGGTACGCGCACATCCGTTGCTCCGGGTGTCTTGCGCAAGACGGCGGCAATGCGTTGCCCAGTGGCGGTCAGGTCGTCGAGATTCTCGCCATAGATCTTTACGGCGACATCGCTGCGCACGCCACCGATCAGTTCATTGAAGCGCATCTCAATGGGTTGGGTGACGTCGTAATTGTTGCCCACCATCGGTGCCGTCTTCTCCCGGATACGCTCGATCACCTGTTCCTTGGTGGTTACGCCATCCGGCCATTCACTCTTCGGCTTGAGGATGATGTAGTTGTCGGAGGCGTTGGGCGGCATGGGGTCAGCCGCCAGGCTGGCGGTACCCGCCTTGGAGTACACAGTCTTCACCTCAGGGAGCGAGAGCACGGCGCGTTCCAGCGGCAAATCAATCGCCACCGACTGATCGATCGATGTCGATGGAATGCGAACGGAGGACAGGTTAAGGTTCTGTTCGTCAAGCGTTGGCATGAACTCGCGACCGACAAAGGCGAACGCAACTGCAGCCAGTGCCAGCACCAGCAAGCCGGCGCCGACAAACGGAATCGGTCGCGCCACCGCCCGCTCCAGCCACGGGCGGTACCACTGCTTGGTCGCGACGATCACCCGTACTTCCTTTTCGGAAACTTCCTTGCGTAGCAGCACAGCCAGCATCGCAGGCACGAAGGTCAGGGACAGCACGAATGCGGACGCCAGCGCCAGCATGAGCGTCATCACCATCGGCGAGAACATTTTTCCCTCCACGCCCTGGAATGTCAGGCACGGCAGGAATACCAGGAAGATCACGAGTTGCCCATAGATCGTGGGGCGAAGCATTTCCCGTGACGACAGCAACACTTCGTCCAGGCGTTCCCTCAGCGTCAGTAGACGACCTTCCTGATGCTGACGCTGCGCCAATCGCCGCAGGGTATTCTCGACGATGATCACCGCACCATCGATGATCAGGCCGAAGTCCAGCGCACCCAGACTCATCAGGTTGCCGGAGATCCCAAGCTGATTCATGCCGATAGCACTGACCAGCATCGACAATGGGATGACCAGCGCTGCAATGACGGCAGCGCGCCAGTTGCCCAGCAGCAGGAACAGGATTACCACCACCAGCAAGGCGCCTTCCACCAGATTCTTGGCGACTGTCTCGATGGTGGCGGTCACCAGTTGCGATCGGTTAAGCGTAGGAACGATGACTACACCCGGCGGCAGCGTCTTCGAGATTTGTTCCAGCTTGTCGCCAACATCCTGCGCCACGGTACGGCTGTTCGCGCCAACCAGCATCAGCGCGCTGCCTATCACCGTTTCCTGGCCATTGCGGCTGGCCGCACCGGAGCGAAGTTCTCCGCCAATCTTGACGGACGCCACCTGGCCGACCGTGATCGGCACGTTCTGGCGATGGGCGATCACGGCGCGCGAGATCTCGTCCGCCGACTTGATGCGCGCATCGGCACGCACCAGGTACGATTCACCCGAACGGCGCATGAAGTTCGCACCCACCGAAAGATTGGCATCCTCCAGAGCCTGTGCGAGGTCGCCATATGAGATGCCGTAGGCGGCCATTTTTGCAGCATCAGGCTCGACCACGAACTGCTTGACATAGCCACCCAAGGAATCCACGTCGGCCACACCAGCCGTTGTCCTCAACTGAGGGCGAATGATCCAGTCCTGCACGGTTCGCAGGTATGCAAGCTTCGACACACGGTCATCAAGCCGTTCCCCGCGCTCGGTCAAGAAACTTCCATCGCGTTGCCAGCCCGGCGCCCCGTCCTTGAGCGGTGCGCCCTTGCCATCAGGGTATTGATACTCCACGCTGTAGTGGAATACCTCGCCCAGACCAGTGGAAACCGGACCCATCTGCGGCTCGGCGCCTGCGGGCAGGCTGGGACGTGCCTGCACGAGTCGCTCCGATACCTGCTGGCGCATGAAGTAGAGGTTGGCGCTCTCCTTGAAGATGACGGTGACCTGGCTGAACCCGTTGCGGGACATCGACCGCGTGTTCTCGACGCCGTTCAACCCTGAAATAGCGGTTTCGATCGGATACGTCACGCGCTTCTCGACCTCCACGGGGCTTAGGGTTGGCACCACCGTGTTGATCTGCACCTGCTTGTTCGTGATATCGGGCGTGACATCGATCGGCAGCAGCTTGAGCTGCCAGGCGCCGATTGCGGCAATCACGACCGTCAGGAACAGAACAAGCCATCGGTAGTGAATCGATCCACTGAGGACATTGCCAATCATTCGTCGTCCCCAGCTGCCTTGTTCATCTCGGCCTTCACCAGAAAGGCATTACGCGTTGCCACCTGCTCCCCGGCGCGCACACCGGAGAGAATCTGCGCCATGCCGCCACTGCGCGTACCGACCAGAACCGGCTGCGCACGGAATCCATTTTCCGTGCGCACGAATAACGCATCGGTGCCATCAATGTTCTGTACGGCATCTTCGGGAACCGACAACTCGCCATTGTTGTTTGCCTTGGCGCGCAAGCGAACCTGGACACCTTCGCCTACCACCAGGCGGTCCGAAGGTTGCTCCGGAATCACGACGACCGTGGCCGCGCGTGCACTGCCCGATACGGTTGGCGTGACAGCCTGGATCTTCGCCGGCAACGGCGATCCGTTGGAAAGCAGAATCGCGGCTTGGCCACCCGGTGAAATACGGCCCAGATCCCCTGCAGTGACGGCGGCCTCGACCTGCACGGCGCCCAGGCCAGCCACACGGAACAGATCGGCCTGCTGCGCGACATACGCGCCCAGCGTCACCGATTGGGCAGTAATCTTGCCGGCGATGGGGCTGACCACCGCGACCGCCCGGCCATCGCTTGTCAGGTGCGCAGCCTCGGCAACCGTTGTGGCGCGCTGCGCCTCGGCCTGCGCGACCTCCAGTGCCGCTTTGGCTGATTCCATTTCCTGGCGCGGTGTCACGCCTTGCTGAAACAGACTGGCTTCACGTTCATACGTCCTGCGGGAGAGATCCGCCCTGGCTTGTGCTACCCTGCGTTCCGAAGCCATCGCTGCAGCCTCCGGACTTTCGACGGTGGCCAGCACATCACCGGCGCGCACACCCTCGCCAAGGCGACGTTGAACCCGCAGCACCGTGCCCGCCGCACGGGACACAATCACAGCCTCGCCTCTGTGCATAAGCAGCTTTCGTGAT
>NZ_ANKP01000037.1:0-26423 GCF_000319775.1 Cupriavidus sp. HMR-1 | reverse complement strand
CGCGCTGGCCACCATCGCCGGCGCCAGCGTGATGACGCTGGTCGATCCGCTGGTGCGCAGCGGCGCGTGGGCCGCCGGCTCCGATGCGCCGGAAAAGCCCGAGGTCAGGATCGGCTTCATTCCGCTGACCGATTGCGCGTCGGTGGTGATGGCGTCGACGCTGGGCCTGGACAAGAAGTACGGCATCAAGATCACGCCGAGCAAGGAGGCTTCGTGGGCTGGCGTGCGCGACAAGCTGGTCAATGGCGAGCTGGACGCCGCGCACGTGCTGTACGGCCTGATCTACGGCGTGCAGCTCGGCATCGGCGGGCCGAAGAAAGACATGGCCGTGCTGATGAACCTGAACCACAACGGCCAGGCCATCACGCTGTCCTCGAAACTGGCGGAAAAGGGCGTCAAGGATGGCGCGAGCCTGAAGGCGCTGATGTCCAGGGAAAAGCGCGATTACGTGTTCGCGCAGACCTTCCCGACCGGCACCCATGCGATGTGGCTCTACTACTGGCTGGCCGCCAACGGCATCGATCCGATGCGGGATGCCAAGGCCATCACTGTGCCGCCGCCGCAGATGGTGGCCAACATGCGCGTGGGCAACATGGATGGCTTTTGCGTCGGTGAGCCTTGGGGCGCGCGCGCGATCGCCGACAAGATCGGCTTCACCGCCGAGACCACCCAGGCGATCTGGAAGGATCACCCGGAGAAGACGCTGGGCACCACGGCCGAGTTCGTGCAGAAATACCCGAACACGGCGCGCGCGATGGTGGCCGCCGTGCTGGATGCATCGAAGTTCATCGACGCTTCCGCATCCAACCGCCGCAAGACCGCCGAGACAATCGCCGCCAAGTCCTACGTGAACACGGATATGGACATCATCCTGGACCGGATGCTGGGCCGCTACAGCAACGGTCTGGGCAAGACCTGGGACGACCCCGATTCGATGAAGTTCTACCAGGACGGCCTGGCGAACTATCCGTTCCTTTCGGACGGCATGTGGTTCCTGACCCAGCACAAGCGCTGGGGGCTGCTGAAAGAGCATCCGGACTATCTGGCCGTGGCCAAGCAGGTAAATCGCATCGACGTCTACAAGCAGGCCGCTGCGGCCGCGCAGGTGCCGTTACCGAAGAGCGACTTCCGCACCGCCAGGCTGATCGACGGCGTGACGTGGGATGCGACGAAGGACCCGAAGGCCTACGCCGACGGATTCAAGATCAAGGCCTAACGCGCCGCACGGACCGGCCCGGTCGGTCCTGCCCCATCCAGCCCCCATCCACACGAACAGGAGCTTGCCGTGAATGCTCTCGCCCAGTCATCGCCGGAAGGCGCCACGCCCATGAATCCGGAGGCCGCCGATCCGGACGCCAAGGAACAGTCGCGCCGCCGCGCGCAGGAGATCGCCGCACTGGAGCAACGCGCCGCGCGCCGCGACGCGTTTGCCGCGTTCGTACTCAAGTGCGTGCCGCCACTGATCGGCTTCGCGTTGTTGGTGCTGGTGTGGCACGGCATCGCCACGCTGATCCCGTCGATCCCGACACCTGGCGCCACGTGGAACGCCGCGGTGCCGCTGTTCGCCGATCCGTTCTATCGCAATGGGCCGAACGACCAGGGCATCGGCTGGAACGTGCTGGCGTCGCTGGCGCGCGTGGCGGCGGGCTTTGGCCTGGCCGCGGTCGTGGGCATTCCAGCCGGCTTCCTGTTGGGGCGCTTCGCGTTCCTGAACGCGATGGCGTCGCCCGTCATCAGCCTGCTGCGTCCGGTATCCCCGCTGGCCTGGCTGCCGATCGGCCTGCTGCTGTTCAAGGCCGCCAATCCCGCCGCGATCTGGGCAATCTTCATCTGCTCGATCTGGCCCATGGTCATCAATACCGCCGTGGGCGTGACCCGCGTGCCGCAGGACTACCTGAACGTGGCACGCGTGCTCGACCTGTCCGAGTGGAAGATCTTCCGGCACGTGCTGTTTCCTGCCGTACTGCCGTACATGCTGACCGGCGTGCGGCTGTCGATCGGCACGGCGTGGCTCGTGATCGTCGCCGCGGAAATGCTCACGGGCGGCACCGGCATCGGCTTCTGGCTCTGGGACGAGTGGAACAACCTCAAGGTCGAGCACATCGTGATCGCGATCTTCATCATCGGCGTGGTGGGCCTGGTGCTCGAGCACCTGCTGCTGGCCCTCGCCCGCCGCTTCAGCTACGGCAACACCTGATCCGGAGACGACCACCATGGAAAAGTTCGTCAGCATCGAAAATGTCGGGCAGACCTTCAAGACGCGCAAGGGGCCGTTCGTGGCGCTGCGCGATATCGACCTGTCGATCGCGGAAGGCGAGTTCGTGACACTGATCGGGCATTCGGGCTGCGGCAAGTCCACGCTGCTGAACCTGATCGCCGGGCTGACCGCGCCGACGACCGGCGCGCTGATCTGCGCGGGACGCGAGATCGCCGGCCCCGGCCCGGAGCGGGCCGTGGTGTTCCAGAACCACTCGCTGCTGCCCTGGATGACGTGCTTCGAGAACGTCCATCTGGGTGTGGAGCGCGTGTTCGGCCGAAGCGAGACACCGGCGCAACTCAAGGCGCGCACGCACGACACGCTGGCCCTGGTGGGCCTGACCCACGCAGAAAGCAAATATCCGCACGAGATCTCGGGGGGCATGAAGCAGCGAGTGGGCATCGCCCGGGCGCTGGCGATGCAGCCGAAGGTGCTGCTGATGGACGAGCCATTCGGCGCGCTCGACGCGCTCACGCGTGCCCATCTGCAGGACGCGTTGCTGAAGATCGTTGCGCGCACCAGGAGCACCGTGGTCATGGTCACGCACGACGTGGACGAGGCCGTGCTGCTGGCGGATCGTATCGTCATGATGACCAACGGGCCGGCGGCGACCATCGGCGAGATCCTGCGCGTCGACATCCCGCGCCCGCGCGACCGTGTGACGCTGGCCGACGACAAGACCTTCCACGCGTGCCGCACCGCCGTGCTCGACTTCCTGTATCGCAAGCAGCGCAATCCGGCGTTGGAGGAAGCCGCCTGATGCGTACCCGGCGCGGGGATCATGATTGACTCACGGCATTGGGAGAAGCGGCGAGCCTCCGCTATCATGAACCCCAACCCCACGATCCCCGCAGCATCATGACCTCTGCATCCCGCGCGCCATTTCCGGCGGCCAAGTACATCAAGGAAATCGGACGAGGCGTCAATGGCGCCCGCGCGCTGCCGCGTGAAGACGCCCAGGCGCTGTTCGATGCCATGCTCGCCGGCCGGGTGTCCGATCTAGAGCTGGGCGCCGTGTTGCTGGCCTATCGCATCAAGGGCGAAGCACCACACGAACTGGCCGGCATGCTGGACGCCGCGCACGATCACTGCGCGCCGCTGGCCGCGCCGGCCGACAAACCCGTGGTGGTGATTCCAAGCTACAACGGCGCACGCAAGCAACCGAACCTGGTGCCGCTGCTGGCGATGCTGCTGGCGCGCGATGGCGTGCCGACGCTGGTCCACGGCATTCGCGAGTTTCCGGGCCGCGTCACCAGCATGGCGCTGTTCGAGGCACTGGGCGTGCCGCTATGCGCCACCGCGCAGTCCGCGGAGACGCAGCTTGGCGCGGCATCGAATCCGCTGGCCGCGCTGCCGATCGACGTGCTGTCGCCCGCGCTGTCGCAACTGCTCGACAAGCGCGCGATCATCGGCCTGCGCAATTCGGCGCACACGGTCGTCAAGATGCTGCAACCGGTGGGCGGACACTCCCCTGCCGAGGCTTTGCGGCTCTACAGCTACACCCACCCCGAGTATCGGGAAACGCTGACCGAGTATTTCTCGCACGAACCCGCCAACGTGATGCTGGCCCGGGGTACCGAGGGGGAAGTCGTGGCCGACGCGCGCCGCAGCAGCCGTATCGACTGGCTGCACGACGGCCATCAGCGCACGATGGTCGATCCAGTCGGCGGTTCGGTCGCGGATGTGCCCGAACTGCCGCAGGGCACGGACATCGCCGAGACGGCCGCGTGGATTCGCAAGGTGCTGGATGGCGCGGAACCGGTGCCCGCGCCGGTTGCCACCCAGGTGGCGGCGATCAAGGCGTGCCTGACGCAGGCCACGCGGGTGACCTGGGCCAGCCCGCTGTAACACCTCCCGCTACAGGATGCAGGATGGCCCGCCAGCGCGATCAGGGCCGGCGCGGCGGCAGCGGAATGCGCTCCGTCTCGCCCGGGACGTGCGGGAACTGGTCGTCCTGCCAGCGCTGGGCGGCCTCTTCGATCGCTTCCTTGCTGCTTGCCACGAAATTCCAGTAGATGAAACGCCGTCCGTCCGTCGGATCGCCGCCAAGCAGCATCACGCGCGAGGGCATCGTCGCCTTGATCGTCACGGGCTCGCCAGGTACCAGCACCACCAGATGCTCGGCCGGCAGCGTCTCGCCATCGACCTCCAGGTTGCCATCGACCGGATAAATGCCACGCTGGACGTGTTCGGCGGGGATCACAAGGCTTGCGCCGGCATCCATCTCGATCGCCACATAGAGCGTGCGGCTGTAGACCTTGACCGGCGACTCGGCGCCGAAGGCATCGCCCGCGATAACGGTCATCCGCACGCCGGGCAGTTCGAGCTTGGGCAGCGTAGCGCCCGGATGGTGGTGGAACGAAGGCGGATCATTCTCATGCGCCTTAGGCAGGGCTACCCAGGTCTGGATGCCGTGCAGGTGCGGTCCGGCCGAGCGCGCGCCGTCCGGCGAGCGCTCCGAGTGCGTGATGCCACGCCCGGCAGTCATCCAGTTCACGTCGCCGGGCCGAATCACCTGCTCGCTGCCGAGGCTGTCGCGATGCATGATCTCGCCTTCGAACAGATACGTGACTGTCGCCAGTCCGATATGAGGATGTGGGCGCACATCCATGCCCGCGCCGGGCTCCATCTCCACCGGCCCCATGTGATCAAAGAAGATGAATGGCCCGACTGCTTGCGTCGTAGCGGCGGGCAGCAATCGGCGGACGGTGAACTCGCCGATGTCTCGCACATGAGGCTTCAGCAAGTGTTCGATAGCAGACATTTGGGGCTCCTGGGGATGCGTCTGAAAAACGACTTCAGTGTAGCGAATCCTGCAATACACCATCCCGAAATCGCTGCGAAACCGAATCGGGGCTGCCCCCTCTAATAACAGTGCTCCGAGAGCGCTGCCCGCCAGGCCTTGTCAGGCTTGGGCTGGGCCACTATAAGGCGACATCAGGCTATCCAGAAGATTTTTCCGATTGTCTGGAACTATCAACCCTATAGACCTTCTAACTTAGCACTCGTCCGGTTCGAGTGCTAATATGCGTTGCAATGCGGTGTCCCTTCGGGACACACCGGCAACCCACCGCCGGATGCGAAAGGAGTCATAGTGAACGCAGTCCTGTCTGCCGATCAAACCCAAGTTACCCGCCGTCTGCCCACGGCGCCCCAGAATGCCGCCGCGAATGCCTTCGCACTGACCTTCCCCGGCACACTGGGCAATCTGGACAGCTACATCCAGGCTGTCCACCGCATCCCGATGCTCACCCCCGAGGAAGAGCTCAGCCTGGCTCGCGACCTGCGCGACAACGACTCAGTCGATGCCGCCCGCCGCATGGTGATGTCGCACCTGCGTCTGGTGGTCTCCATTGCCCGGCAGTACCTGGGATACGGCTTGCCTCACGCCGACCTGATCCAGGAAGGCAACATCGGGCTGATGAAGGCCGTCAAGCGCTTCGACCCCGAACAGGGCGTGCGCCTGGTGTCGTACGCGATGCACTGGATCAAGGCCGAGATCCACGAATACGTGTTGAAGAACTGGCGCATGGTCAAGGTGGCCACCACCAAGGCCCAGCGCAAGCTGTTCTTCAACCTGCGCAGCCACAAGCAGGGCTCGCATACCTTCACGCCCGAGCAGATCGAAGCCGTTGCGCGCGAGCTCAACGTCAAGCCCGAGGAAGTGATGGAGATGGAAACCCGCATGTCGGGCGGCGATATGGCGCTGGAAGGCCAGATCGAGGACGGCGAGGAAGAATTCGCGCCGATCGCCTACCTTGCGGATAACCACAACGAGCCGACGCAGGTGCTGGAAGCCAAGCGCCACGACCGTCTGCAGGTCGAAGGCCTGGAAGAAGCGCTGACGAAGCTGGACCCGCGCAGCCGCCGCATCATCGAGGCCCGCTGGCTCGACGTCAACGACGATGGGTCGGGCGGCGCCACGCTGCACGAACTGGCCGACGAGTTCGGTGTATCCGCCGAGCGGATTCGCCAGATCGAATCGGCGGCAATGAAGAAGATGAAGGGTGCGCTGGCGGCATTCGCCTGAGGCCACGCTCCCCGCAATGAAAAAGGCCGGTCATTCGACCGGCCTTTTCTTATTTACGACATCAGCTGCTTGAGGTCATGCGCGATCGGCTCCGGCCCCTGGCCGTGGCGGATGAACAGCCGCAACTGGCCGGTCTGGTCGAACACATAGCTGCCGGCCGAGTGGTCCATCGTGTAGTTGTCCGGTGACGAACCCGACACCTTGGCGTAGTAGACCTTGAAGTCCTTGGTCACCTTCTTGAGCGCGGCCTCGTCGGCCGGGCGCAGGCCCAGGAAGCGCGAGTCGAAGGCCGGCACATACTGGGCCATCAGCGCCGCCGTATCGCGTTCCGGATCGACGGTGACGAACAACACCTGCACCTTGTCCGCATCGGGCCCCATCTGCTCCATCACCTGCTTGAGCTCCACCATCGTGGTCGGGCACACGTCCGGGCAATGGGTGTAGCCGAAGAACATCAGCACCACCTTGCCCTTGAAATCGGCCAGCGTGCGGGTCTTGCCGGTGGGGTCCAGCAGCGCGAAGTCCTTGCCGAACTCGGTGGCGCCCGAGATATCGACGTTGCGGAAGGACGGCTTTGGTTGCCCACAGGCGGCCAGCAGGGCCGTGCAGAGCGCGAGCAGACAAAAGCGGCGGAATGCGGCCCAAAGGCCTTGGGAAGAGGTCGACATGCGCAAGAATCGGGAGGAGTTGCCCGAAAGTATCGCCGATTGGGCCGGCGATGACTTCCGGGCGCGGCAAGATGCCGCAGGTTGTCAGACCTGCGGCACGAACTTGAAGTAGTGATCCACTAGCAGCGCCGCGAACAGCAGCGACAGGTACAGGATCGAATAACGGAAGGTGCGCTGCGCGAGGCCATCCGAGTAGTTGCGGTACAGCTTCCAGGCATAGCCCAGGAACACCAGGCCCAGCGCCAGCGCCGCCGCAAGGTAGATGTAGCCGCTCATGCCGTACACGAACGGCAGCAGCGTGGCCGCGATCATGATCAGCGTGTACAGCAGGATATGCAGCAGCGTGTAGCGCTCGCCGTGCGTGATCGGCAGCATCGGCAGGCCGGACTTGGCGTAGTCGGCGCGGCGGTACAGAGCCAGCGCCCAGAAGTGCGGCGGCGTCCAGGTGAAGATGATCAGCACCAGGAACCAGGCCTCGGCAGGCACCGTACCCGATACCGCGGACCATCCTAGCGCCGGGGGCATGGCGCCCGACAGGCCACCGATCACGATGTTCTGCGGCGTCGCCGGCTTCAGCAGGATTGTATAGACCACGGCATAGCCAAGGAACGTGGCGAAGGTGAGCCACATCGTCAGGTCGTTGGCGAAGACGTGCAGCAGCCACATGCCAGCACCGCCCAGCACGGCCGAGAAGATCAGCGTCTGGGTGGTGGTGATCTCGCCTGTGGCCGACGGGCGCCACGCGGTGCGGCGCATCAGCGCGTCGATCTTCTGTTCCACCAGGCAGTTGATGGCGAAAGCCGCGCCGGCCAGCAGCCAGATACCAGCCGCGCCACCGATCAGCACCGACCACGGCACCATGCCCGGGGTGGCCAGGAACATGCCGATGATGGCGCAGAACACGGCGAGTTGGGTCACCCGCGGCTTCGTCAGCGCGGCGTATTGGCGGGCCAGATGGCGTAATCGGCCCACGGAGGATTGGGAGTGGGTAGCAGTTACCACGGGGGGCATCTTGTCCTTCATGTGGCGCGCGCGGCAATCGAGGGTTGCGTGGCGGCGCCGGCGGAGCGAGTGGCGAGGCCGATATTGTAGTTGAGACGGAGCAACAACATCAGCAGCAGGGCTGCTCCGCCGTTATGGGCCACCGCCGCGACCAGCGGCCAGTCGAAAACGATGTTCGACATGCCGGTGCACAACTGCAGCGCCAGCACGACCAGCAACCACCGCGCATGCCGCGCCAGCCCTTCCATCCGGCGCGCGCGCAGCGCGAACCAGAGCAGGAAACCGAGCACGACGAAGGCGAAGCCACGGTGGACCCAGTGGATAGCCACCAGCGCCGCGTGCGGAATGTAGTCGCCGTCGGCCGTCATGCCGAGCTGGCGCCACAGCGTGAAGCCATGGCGGAAGTCCATCTCTGGCACGAGTTGGCCGTTGCAGAGCGGAAAATCGGTACAGGCCAGCACCGCGTAGTTGGTGCTGACCCAGCCGCCCAGGAAGATCTGAACGACCAGCAGCACCAGGGCCAGCAGGCCGGCCCAGCGCAGCGAAGCCGCCTGTGGCGCCACGACATGCGGCGGTTCGTTACGCGACCCGAGCAGGATCAGCGACGCCAGCAGCGCCATCGCCAGCAGCAGATGGGTGACGACGATGATCGGTTGCAGCTTCATCGTCACGGTCCACATACCGAACGCGCCCTGCAGGCAGACCAGCAGGAACACGCCGGTGGCGAACCACGGCGACTGCTTCAGTTCGCGGCGCTTGACCCATGCCAGCACCATCAGCGAGATGATCAGCACACCCACCGCCATGGCGAAATAGCGATGGATCATCTCGATCCACGCTTTCATCAGCGTGACCGGGCCGCTCGGGAGCGCCGTTTCCGCCGCGCGAATCGGGTCCATCGCCGCGTGCGGGTTCGAGTGGCCGTAGCAGCCGGGCCAGTCGGGGCAGCCGAGGCCGGAGTCGGTCAGCCGGGTAAAGCTGCCGAACATGATCAGGTCCAGCGTCAGGAACGCCGTGATCCAGACGAGTCTGCGATATTTGTCGCGATTGCCGCGCACCATCACGTAGGACAGGGGCAGCAGCGCAATCAGGATGCCAATGATGGCCAACTGAAGCAGCATGGGAATTCAGCCAATACGGGAATACTTCAGCAGCTTCTTCAGGTCGCTGCTGATCTTCTTGGGGTCGGGGTCCTTCGGCCAGCGCATCATCAGGTTGCCGAGCGGATCGACCAGGTAAATCGCATCCTCGGCGCGCGCGCCGTCCTCGGCCGGCAGCCATTGGGCAATCGTGGCCCGGTCCATGCGCAGGAAACGCACACCCGCATAAGGTTCGTTGTAGGCGGCGGCGAGCCGGTCGTCCACATCGCCCCGGTCCTGGATCAGCCAGACAGGCACGATCCGCTCGCGGTCCTCACCCTGTCCGACGCGGATCTGGCGCACCGTGAACAGTTTCTTCGCGCATGTCTCGTCGCAGGCGGACGGGTCGGTCATCACCATCAGCCACTTGCCGCGCATGGACGCGAGCGGCACCGACTCGTTGCGCTCATTGGTCACCTGCACGGGCGGCATGGGCCGTTGCGGGTCGATCAGCACGCCGTAGTTGGTGCTGCCGCCGGTCGGCTTGATCACGTA
The DNA here is from genome assembly GCF_000319775.1 of Cupriavidus sp. HMR-1. Lineage (NCBI taxonomy): Bacteria > Pseudomonadati > Pseudomonadota > Betaproteobacteria > Burkholderiales > Burkholderiaceae > Cupriavidus > Cupriavidus sp. HMR-1. Next base: position 16,832 of record NZ_ANKP01000037.1, on the reverse strand, counting down.
GTACGTGAAGTACGAAAAGAGTACGGGCGATGCGCAGACCAGCAGCAGCATCAGCATCTGCAGGCGGCCACGGCGCGTGCGCGCGTCGATGCGGGGGTCCGGCGAAGCCGTGGGATCTGGCTGCGGCATGGCGTTCGTCTGTGCGTTCATCGTTCGTTTATAGGTTTCCATTGCCGTCTGCCCTGTCCAGCCGGGCGCGCCGCCAGCCGAGCACGGCCACCAGCACCAGCGTCAACACGGCCAGCCCGAACCACTGGGCAGCGTACCCGTAGTGTCGGTCCGCGCCGAAATCGGCGGGGGCCCAATCGCGGGCCAGTCCGTCTCCGGCATCGCCCGATTGTTCTACCACCACCGGCAGGAGTGACGCCCCGATCTCATGAGAAAAAGCGGCAAGGTCGATATTCTGACGGATCTTGCGTCCGGCCTCCGCGGAAGCATCCTGCCCGAGGCTGTAGACGCGCGGCACAGCGGCCAGCGCCGTGCCTTCGACTGTGACTTCCCCCGTGGGCGTCGGGAACGGCGCGATGCGCGTGCGGTCCTGCGCATCGCGTGGCAGCCAGCCTCGCAGCACCAGCACGCTGCCACCGTCCGCCAGGCGCAACGGCGTGAGCACGAGGAACCCCGCGCGGCTGTCGGTACCGTTGCCGTGCGGACGATTGTCGAGCAGCACGGTCTTGTCCGCGTCGAAGGTGCCGCGCGCGCGCACGCGGCGCTCGACCAGTTGTGCGGCATCGGTCTGGGCCGCGCGCAGTTCGACGGGCGCCTGCTTCGCCAGCGTGGCCAGCCGCTCCGCACGGTCGATCTTTTCATGCGCGCGGCGCAGTTGCCAGTTGCCGAGCGCGCAGGTGACGACGATCACCACGAGCGCGGCCACCATCGGCACCGTGCCCGGCGAACGCCAGAGCGTGCGGGTCGTCACGGGTTCCCTCCGGGCATCGCAGTGCGATAATGGGCGCTTCGCAGAACGGGCCCCCACATGCGCTTCGTCATCCTTGTCGCCTTCATCCTGATCATTGGCAGCCTGGCCTCCGCGCTGTTCTTCATGATGCGCGACCGTGGCCGCACGCCCAACATGATGCGTTCGCTGATGTTCCGCGTCGGCTTCTCGGTGGCGCTGTTCCTGTTCATCCTGTTCTCGCACTGGATGGGCTGGATCCAGAGCACGGGCATCCATACGTCGCCCTGACAGGCATCCTCGCGAAAAAAAGCGCCGCCGAGATTTCTCTCCCGCGGCGCTTCGCTTTCTTCGATACCGCACGCCGCCCGCAGGCGGCGCGGCGAAATCCTTACAGCCAGTAGACCACCACGTACAGGCCCAGCCAGACCACGTCCACGAAGTGCCAGTACCAGGCTGCGCCTTCGAACGCGAAGTGATGCTCCGGCGTGAAATGGCCCTTCAACACGCGGATCAGCACCACCGTCAGCATGATCGCACCCATCGTCACGTGGAAGCCGTGGAAGCCAGTGAGCAGGAAGAACGTCGAACCATAGACACCCGAAGTCAGCTTCAGGTTCAGTTCGCTGTAGGCGTGCATGTACTCATAGGCCTGCAGGCACATGAAGATCGCGCCCAGCAGGATCGTCAGGACCAGGCCCTGAATCAGCTGGCTGCGCTTGCCGGCCAGCAGCGCGTGGTGCGCCCAGGTCAGCGTGACGCCCGAGGTCAGCAGCAGCGCCGTGTTGATGGTCGGGATCGGCCACGGGCCCATCGTCTGGAAGTCTTCCACGGTGCCGGCAGGGCCCATGTTCGGCCACACGGCCGCGAAGTCCGGCCAGATGATCTTGTTGTTCAGGTCGCCCAGCCACGGCATGGCGATGGTGCGCGCGTAGAACAGGGCGCCGAAGAACGCCGCGAAGAACATCACTTCGGAGAAGATGAACCAGCCCATCGACCAGCGGAACGAAGTGTCGATGTTCTTGCCGTACATGCCGCCTTCGGATTCGCGGATGGCGTCGCCGAACCAGCTCTTGAGCACGAAGAGGAACCACAACAGGCCGAAGCCGCACAGGTACGGCGCCCACGGTTGCCCGTTGACCCAACCCGCGGCTCCCGCGCCGGTCATCAGCAGGCCGAATGCCGCCGTGATCGGATGGCGCGACGGGCCCGGCACGAAGTAGTACGGGGCGTTTGCGCGATTCGCACTCATTCTTCTATCTCCAGCTCAGAGTCTCTAATGGTTATTCGCCAGATCCGCTTCGCTTCGGTTGCCAGCGGCTCTGTCCTTTTTCCCTGCTAGTTTCCTGCTACGACTGACTCACCACGGCGCGCACCACCAGGATCAGCACCGTCACGAACACTGCCGCCGCGATCAGCCCGGCGATGATCACGTGCACCGGGTTCAGCCGCGCCATGTCGGACTCATGCTCCGACCCCTTGCGCAGCCCGATGAACGACCACAGCACCGCGCGCACCGTCTGCGCGAAGGACGCCTTGCGATGCACCGGATCCACCGAATCGTCGCGGTTGGTCATCGTCAGCTCCCCTTCTGCACCGGGGCCTGCTCATCCTGCGGCGCCTGCGCCACCGGCGTGCCCACCTCGAAGAACGTGTACGACAACGTGATGGTCTTCACGTCCTTCGGCAGCTTCGGGTCGATCACGAACACCACCGGCATCTCGCGCGCCTCCTTCGACTTGAGCGTCTGCTGCTTGAAGCAGAAGCACTCGATCTTCTTGAAGTACTCGGTGGCCTGCTTCGGCGCGTAGCTCGGAATCGCCTGCGCCGAGATGTCCCGCGATTGCCCGTTGGCCACCTCGTACACGATCGTCGTCAGCTCGCCCGGATGCACTTCCATCGAGTGCTTCACCGGCCGGAATGCAAACGGCCCGCGCGCGTTGGAATCGAACTCGACCGTGATCGTGCGGCTCGTGTCCACCTGCGAGTTCTTCAACGCCGACCCGCCATACAGATCGCGCGTGGTCAGCACATTGATACCGGTAACCTCGCAGATCGCCTTGTACAGCGGCACCAGCGCGTAGCCAAAGCCGAACATCAGCGTCACCACTACCAGCAGGCGCAACATCATCCCGCGGTTGAAACGCTTCTCGATTGCCTTGTCCTGCCCGTCCACGCGTCTGCCTCCTACTTCATCGTTCTCATCGGGACATCAGCCGCCAAGGAACACCATCTTGGCAAAGAATCCCAGAAAGAAGACCACCACGATCGAGAGCAATATCCAGCCAAGGCGGCGGTTGGCGGCCCGCTGGGCGGCCTTGCGATCCTGCGGCGATGGGCTTGTTTCCGAGGGCTGCATGAGCATCTGGTTAGCGGGCCGGATACCTGCCCCGGGGGGCTGGCATCCGGCCGGTGTTACTGGATTACTGGATTACTTGACGACCGGCGGTTCTTCGAACGTGTGGAACGGTGCCGGCGACGGCACGGTCCACTCGAGGCCTTCCGCGCCATCCCACGGCTTGTCGCCGGCGGCCTGGCCACCGCGGTAAGACGGCAGGACCACGAAGAAGAAGAAGTACACCTGCATCAGGCCGAAGCCCAGCGCGCCGATCGAGGCGATCGCGTTGAAGTCCGTGAACTGGGTCGGGTAGTCCGCATAGCGGCGCGGCATGCCGGCCAGGCCCAGGAAGTGCATCGGGAAGAAGGTCACGTTGAAGAAGATCAGCGAGCCCCAGAAATGGATCTTGCCGCGCATCTCGTCATACATGAACCCGCTCCACTTCGGACCCCAGTAGTAGAAGCCCGCGAACAGCGCGAACAGCGAGCCCGCCACCAGCACGTAGTGGAAGTGCGCCACGATGAAGTAGGTGTCCTGCAGCTGGATGTCGATCGGAGCGACAGCCGGCATCAGGCCCGTGAAGCCGCCGATCGTGAACACGAAGATGAAGCCGATCGCGAACAGCATCGGGGTCTCGAACGTCATCGAGCCGCGCCACATCGTGGCGATCCAGTTGAAGATCTTCACGGCCGTCGGCACCGCGATCAGCATCGTCGCGTACATGAAGAACAGCTGGCCCGTCACCGGCATGCCGGTGGTGAACATGTGGTGCGCCCACACGATGAACGACAGGATCGCGATCGAGGCCGTGGCGTACACCATCGAGCTGTAGCCGAACAGGCGCTTGCGCGCGAAGGCCGGCACGACGTGCGAGATGATGCCGAACGCCGGCAAGATCATGATGTAGACCTCGGGGTGACCGAAGAACCAGAAGATATGCTGGTACATCACCGGGTCACCGCCGCCGGCGGCCGAGAAGAAGCTCGTGCCGAAGTGGCGGTCGGTCAGCACCATCGTGATCGCGCCAGCCAGCACCGGCATCACGGCGATCAGCAGGTAGGCGGTGATCAGCCACGTCCAGCAGAACATCGGCATCTTCATCAGCGTCATGCCAGGCGCGCGCATGTTGAGGATGGTGACGATGATGTTGATCGAGCCCATGATCGACGACGCGCCCATGATGTGCATGGCGAAAATCGCCATGTCCATGCCCGGGCCCATCTGCACCGACAGCGGCGCGTAGAGCGTCCAGCCCGCGGCGGTGGCGCCGCCCGGCGCGAAGAACGAGCCGACCAGCAGCAGCGCGGCCGGCGGCATCAGCCAGAAGCTGAAGTTGTTCATGCGCGCGAACGCCATGTCAGAGGCGCCGATCTGCAGCGGGATCATCCAGTTCGCGAAGCCGACAAACGCCGGCATGATCGCGCCGAACACCATGATCAGTCCGTGCATCGTGGTGAACTGGTTGAACAGTTCGGGGCGGAAGAACTGCAGGCCCGGCTCGAACAGCTCCAGGCGGATCAGCAGCGCCAGCACGCCGCCGGACAGCAGCATGGTGAACGAGAACAGCAGGTACAGCGTGCCGATATCCTTGTGGTTGGTGGCGAACAGCCAGCGGCGCCAGCCATGCGGGTGATCGTGCGCATGATCGTGATCGTGCGCGTGGTCGTGCGGATGGCCCAGTGTCTCCGGGGTAGCGGTACTCATCGCAATGACTCCATCAATTCCTGAATGCGGGGCTACCGCGGGTCAGCCTGCGACGCGGTTGCCCGCGAGGCTGGCCTGCTTGTCGGGGGTGCTGGACGGCGCGGCAGCCTTCGGGGCTGCATCGCCTGCGCCGGCCTGTGCGCCGCCGCCTTCCGGGAACTTGCCCGTGCGGGCGCCCGTGAAGTCCGCCGGCTGAATCACTTCGCCGGTCTTGTTGCCCCAGCTATTCCGCGTGTACGTCATGACAGCGGCCAGCTCGGTGTCGGAAAGCTGCTTCCACGACGGCATGGCGTTACGGCCTTCCAGCAGCACGTGCATCTGGCCAGCCTTCGGACCGTTGACGACCTTGGAGCCATCCAGCGCCGGGAACGGACCACCGCCCTTGCCGGTCGGCTGGTGGCAGACCGCGCAGTTGGTCGCGTAGACCTTTTCGCCGCGCGCCTTGATTTCGTCGAGGGTCCAGACCTTGTTGGGATCATCCGCCGCAGCGGCCATCGCCTTCTTCTTGTCGTCGACCCACTTCGTGTACTCGGCATCGGACACGACGCGCACCACGATCGGCATGAACGCGTGTTCCTTGCCACAGAGTTCGGCGCACTGGCCACGATAGACGCCGGTCTTCTCGGCACGGAACCAGGTGTCGCGCACGAAGCCCGGGATCGCATCCTGCTTGACGCCGAACGCCGGAATCATCCAGGCGTGGATCACGTCATTGGCAGTGGTGACGATACGGATCTTCTTGTTGACGGGCACCACCAGCTCGTTGTCCACCTCCATCAGGTAGGTGTTCGACTTTTCCTGCTGGTTGTTGATCTGCTCGCGCGGCGTGGTCAGCGTGGACACGAACGAGATGCCCTCGCCCTGGCCCTTGAGGTAGTCATAGCCCCACTTCCACTGATAGCCGGTGGCCTTGATCGTGATATCCGAGTTCGTGGTGTCCTTCATCGCCACCACGGTCTTCGTCGCCGGCAGCGCCATGGCGATCACGATCAGGAACGGCACGATCGTCCAGACCACTTCCACCGTGATGCTTTCGTGGAACGAGGCCGGGCGGGCGCCCTTGCTCTTCCGGTGCTTGAAGATGGAATAGAACATCACGCCGAACACGGCGACGAAGATCACCGTGCAGATGATCAGCATCATCCAGTTCAGCCAGTGAATCTGTTCGGCGATTTTTGTAACGGGTTCGGCCAGGTTGAGCTGTCGGACGGCGGGGCCGCCTGGCATGTCACTGACCGCGGAGGCCGCCTGGCTGACAAGCAGGGACGCGCCTGCCAGACATGCTGCGGATGCCTTCTTCCACATTTTCATTGTTTATCTACCCAATTTACAGATTCAAATCTGTCCCCGCCCTGCCCCGCAACCTGCCCTTTCAGACACGCCGCAAGGCCACCGCGAGTTCCTGCGCGAACTTGCGCCGCCGATACGGGTCCAGATACAACCCCACCTGCACGGAGCGCTTGTCCGACCGCAGTACCACCGGCGCCCGGAACGATTCACCCAGTTCAACCCGCACCCAGCGTGGGTTGAATACTTCCCGCGTGATCCGGCTGGCGCTGGCTGTCTCCACGACCAGCATTCCGTCGGTCACACTCACGCGTTCATAATCCGCCGCATGGCGCGCATACGCCAGCAGGGCAATCCCCAGCCCGAGCAATTCCAGGCCAGCAAACGGCAATACGAGCCAGGCCCCCAGCCACACGGCGAAGAACACCGCGATGGCTGTCGAGAAACATACGATGGAGAAGTAGAACCAGCCGGCCTGGCGCGGAGTGAGCGAGCAATTCCGCTTCATCAGCCAGTCGTTGCTCGGCAAGGGGGTGCGTCCGTCGAGATTTCCGCCGGAGTCACCAACTGCCGTCTGGAATGCGATACCCAAGTCTTGCATCGCCAACCACTCCGCATCGGATGCACACCCGGGACGAAACACGTCGGAGGTTTGCACATGCGAAGTGCATTCCAGGGACGTTCTTGTGCCAGGGGACCACTGCGACAAACTGGCGCATTATATGGCGCTTCGCATACCTGAACAAGGTAGGATTTGACCGAAGTGCTTGCGCTCATCTAGTTTTTGTGCATGGCCGCATCGCCCCCGATAGTCAACACAATCGGCGCGCGCGCATTGTCGCGCAACCATGCACGACACCGCTTTCATGGCCGCGGCCGGGCGCGTCCGATGCTGTCGACCGGCACAACTGCGCGACCCTGATCGTCGGTTGCCTGCCTGCCACGCGGCGCCAGCTTCCATGCATGGCCGTAGACAATTTCGAACGTCAATGGGATCACGCCATCGGCGTTACGTTGACGATCGAGCGCGGCCAGCACGGCCCGATACCACCGCCTGCCACGCAGCCCGACCGACCCCGGACGACGGAAGCCGCCGAACGATCGCACTTCACGCAACAGATTCTCCGGCGACTCGTAGGTGACCGTCAGCGTTTCCATATCCATCACGGGGGTGGACCAGCCGCTGTGCACGAGCATGTCGCCGATATCGTGCATGTCGACGAAGCGCAGCGTGTGCGCGTCGAGATCGACATCGGCGAACGCCGCGCGCAGTTCCTTCAGCGTGTCGGGGCCGAACAGCGAGAACATCACGAGCCCTTCGTCGCGGGTCACGCGATGCCATTCCGGAAAGACGCGATGCGGCTCCGGATGCCAGTGCAGGGCGAGGTTCGACCACAACAGATCGAAGCTGGCCGCGTCGAATGGCAGTGTGGCAAGATCGCCCTGCACCAGATCGAACATCGGCCGCTTGCCGAGCAGGCGTCCAATCCAGCCTGGGCGCCGCTGCGGATCGCGTTGTCCGGCCTGCTGCAGCATGGCGCCGGAAATATCGAGACCGGCAATCTGCGCATCGGGAAAGCGCGCGCGCAATCCCGCCAGGCCCTGCCCGTGGCCGCAGCCGATATCGATGGCCCGGCGCGGCGTCAGCTTGACCACGTCCATGCGCTCCTGCATCCGCTGGCCGATTTCGCCCAGCAGAAAATCGAGCTGGCCGAAGCTGTGACTGCGGCGGTCAAAGGCAAGCCGGGTCAGGCGCGCGGGCGGCAACCAGGCATCGGGGGAATCAGCAGCATGCAGGGACACGGAGAGACGGAACGGAATCAGTGGAATCGGCGGGCGGCGCAACAGCGTGTCGCGCCTCGGCATGGGCCGGACCCAGATGGCCGGCCAACAGGGACTGGAGTATACGCGCCCTCTTCGCGGCTCGCCGGGCGTGCCGGCGGGATCACCGGGCTCTGGTCGGCGCTGCTGCCGTCGGTTTGCCTGATCTGCGCGAAGGTCCAGCGCGACGTGGTCTGCGCGGGTTGCGCCGACGCGCTGTTGAGAATCGTTCCGCGCTGCCCGCGTTGTGCGATGCCCGGCACCCTACCCAGTGTGAAAACGGGCCGATGTGACGCCTGTGCCGACGACGACCCCATCGACACCACATTGACGCTGGGCGACTACATCACGCCAGCCGATCGGCTGGTCTTGCGCCTGAAGTTTGCCGCGCGCCTCCCCGCTGCCGCATGGATCGCCCGGCAAATGGCGGCCCGGATGCAAGCTGCGGGTGTCGCGCCCGATGTTCTGGCACCGATTCCTCTTGCACCACAACGGCTGGCGGGCCGCGGCTTCAACCAGGCGTGGGAAATCGCGCGGCCGCTGGGCAGGCAGCTTGGCATCGCGGTCTCGGCAACATTGCTGGCCCGCCGGCGCGACACGGTCAGCCAGCGTGCGCTCGACCAGTCGGCACGGCAGGCGAATCTGCGGGATGCGTTCGTGCTGGACCCGCCCCGCCGGCTAGACGGACTGCATATCGGACTGGTCGACGATGTGATGACCACGGGCGCCACGCTACGTGAGGCGGCACGGGTGCTCAAGGCGCATGGCGCCGCGCGGGTGACGGCGCTGCCTGCGCTGCGCACGCCGTGACACCGGCTGCGACTAGCGGTAAGCTGCGCTCCGGTTTTTCGCCTATCCCATCATGTTCAACGTCGTTCTTGTCGAACCCGAAATCCCGCCGAACACCGGCAATGTGATCCGCCTGTGCGCCAATACCGGCGCGCAACTCCATTTGGTCAAGCCGTTGGGATTTCCGCTCGAAGACGCCCGGATGCGCCGCGCGGGGCTCGACTATCACGAGTACGCGACGATGCGTGTGCATGAAAGCTGGGATGCGTTGATGGCTGCCGAGCAGCCGGACCCCACGCGCATGTTCGCGCTGACCACGCACGGCTCCACGCCGTTCGGCCAGGTCAGCTTCGCGCCGGGCGACTGGTTCGTATTTGGTTCGGAGACCCGCGGGCTCGCACCGGAGCGCCGCGAGTGGTTCCCGTCCTCGCAGCGCATCCGCCTGCCGATGCGCCCCAACAACCGCAGCCTCAATCTGTCGAACACGGTGGCCGTGGTCGTCTTCGAGGCGTGGCGTCAGAACGGATTCGCGGGCGGCAGTTGAATCGACGACGTGGTCAGCCCTCGGGCTGCACGCCGGCCGCACGAATCACCTTGTCCCAGCGCGCCTTCTCGCTGACCATCGTTTCGCGCAACGATGCCGGCGCGGTACCGGCCGGGACGAAATACTGCGTGCGCATCTTTTCGCGGATGTCATCGCTGCCGATGATCCGGACGAGTTCGCGGTAGAGCCGGTCGACGACCGGCGCTGGCGTGCCGGCCGGCGCCAGAATCGCCTGCCATGAAATCGCCTCGAATCCGGGGTAGCCCGATTCGGCCACGGTCGGCACGGATGGCAGCAGGGACGTCCGGCCCGTGGTGGTCACGGCCAGAATGCGCAGCTTGCCGGCATTGACCATCGGCATGGCAATCGCCGGCACCATGAAGCCGGCCTGCACCTGCCCGCCGACGATCGCCGTGGTGATCTGCGGAAAGCCCGGATAAGGCACGTGCTGCAGATCGATGCCAGCCATCGCTTTCAACTGCTCCATCGCCAGATGCGCCGCGCTGCCGTTACCGACCGAGCCATAGTTCAGCGCGCCCGGCTTCGACTTGGCCAGCGCGACGAACTCGCGCAACGTATGCACCGGCAGGCGGGCGTCGATGACCAGCACGTTCGGCGACGTCGCCACCAGCGTGACCGGCGCGAGCTGCTTCATCGGGTCGTAGCTCAGGTGGCGATACAGCGACGGCGCGGTGACAAGCGGACCGTTGATCGTGAACAGCAGCGTGTAGCCATCGGGTGCGGCCTTGGCAACCATGCCGGTGCCAATATTGCCGCCGGCGCCCGGCCGGTTTTCGACAACCACGGGCTGACCGAGCACTGTGGCGAGCTTCTCGGTCACGATACGCGCGATCAAGTCCGGCGAAGAGCCCGGCGGGAACGGCACGATCATGCGGATCGGCTTGGCGGGCCAGGTATCGGCATGGGCAACGGCAGGAACCGCGCCGACTGCGAAGGTGGCGATCAGGGCCTTGAGAGTGTCGCGTCGACTCGGCATCAAGTGTTACTCGTCGCGCGCGTCACGCTGCAGCAACTGCGAGACCGCATCGGCAACAGGCAACCCCTCGAACAGCACCGCGCAGACCGCGCGCGTGATCGGCATTTCCACACCGACGCGCGCTGCCAGCGCGGCAACGGCCTGCGCGCAACGCACGCCTTCGGCCACATGGCCAAGGTCTGCCAGGATCTGGTCGAGCGTCTTCCCGCCCGCCAGTTGCTGGCCGACCTTGCGGTTACGAGACAAATCGCCGGTGGCGGTCAGGATCAGGTCACCCATGCCGGCCAGACCCATGAAGGTCTCGACACGACCGCCGAGCGCAAGGCCCAGGCGCGTCATCTCGGCCAGCCCGCGCGTGATCAGCGCCGCGCGCGCATTGAGCCCAAGCCCCAGGCCATCGCTGGCACCGGTGGCGATCGCCAGCACGTTCTTCACCGCGCCGCCGACTTCGACGCCGATCAGGTCGTCGCTGCCGTAGATACGCATGGCATGGTGATGGAATGCAGCCTGCGCGCGATCGATCAGCACGTGCGCGGTGCCGGCCACGGTCAGCGCGCACGGCAAACCCTGCGCCACTTCCTTGGCAAAGCTCGGCCCCGTCAGCACGCCATATTCGATCTCGCCCGGCGCCACGCCGAGCGCGTTCAATTCATCGTGCACCATCTGGTGCGGCATCGCATGGGTCTCGGCTTCGAAGCCCTTGCAGAGCCAGAGCATTGCCAGCGGCCCCTTGCGACGCGCGGCCAGCCGGCGCGTCATTTCGCGCAGGCCGGATACCGGCGTGCCGATGATCAGCAGCCCCTCCGGATCGGTCAGGGCGTGATCGACGGCGCGATCGAAATCGGGCTCGCAGACAAGCCGGGGCGACAGGCTCACGCCCGGCAGATAGGTGGCGTTGACACCAGTTGCGGCGATGCCGGCAAGCTGAGCCGGATCGCGCCCCCAGAGCACCACGTCATGATCGGCGGCGGCCGTGGCCGCGTGGCTTGCAAGCGCGGTACCCCATGCGCCGGCGCCGAGAATGGTCAGTTTCATGGCAGGCCTGTGAAGTCAGCGAAAAGCGCTGTCGTCGCGACAGTATGAACGTTGACGCCTCGCAGAAACACCAAACGGGGCCGCAGCCCCGTTCTGGTGTCCGACAGGCAGTCGCCGATCAGTGGCGGGCCTGGCTGCCGTCAGGCATCACGATGCCCGAGTCGCCGCCCTGGCCTTGCGCTTCTTCCATCGCGGCCTGCAGGCGTTGCTCGTACAGCGCCTGGAAGTTGATTTCCGACAGGTGGATCGCCTGGAAGCCGGCACGCGTGATCACGTCGGCGATGTTGCCGCGCAGGTACGGGTACAGGATGGTCGGGCAGGCGATACCCAGCAGCGGGTCCAGTTGCTCCACCGGCACATTGCGGATGTCGAAGATGCCGGCCTGGTGCGCTTCCACCAGGAAGGCCACCTTGTCTTGCACCTTGGTCGTCACGGTACCAGTCACGACCACTTCGAAGATGCCTTCCTGCAGTTGCGAGGCGCCCACGTTGACCTGGACTTCCACCGAGGGGGCTTCCGATTCGAGGAAGATGCCCGGCGAATTCGGCTGCTCCAGCGACATGTCCTTCAGGTACACGCGCTGAATGTTGAAGAAGGGCTGGTCGTCCTGCTGGTTGGCTTGTTGCTGGTCGCTCATGAAAGGCTTCCGGATGGATCGGTTTGGGCGCGCTGCGCCATGCGGCACCGGTGGTGTCGATCACCGGCGGCCAGTTGGGAGGGTAGGAGCATACCATTGCTGGTTTGCTCCCCCCTAAGAACCGTACGTGCGAGTTTCCCCGCATACGGCTCAAGCCCTTACAAAATGCTGGACATCTCCAGCACCGGTTTCACAACGGTTCGACCATGATGGTGTACTTGGACGTGGCAGTTGGGATGCAGCAATACGCGATTTCCTAGAGCGTCTGAACCTCCGTGGGTTCTGTAGACGATGTGATGGTCATCCCACCCGGTCTCTTTGGTTATCTTGCACTGACACACCGCGCATAAGCCCCGCTGATCGACATATAGCCTGATCCACTGTTTCCGGTGAGACATGCTTTCCAGCATGCGGTCCCGGCGTAGATTTTCGCCATACATCTCTTGCGCTGGATCGAAAGGATTGAAGTCCCCCCGAATCTTCTTGTGCCGTCTGATGGGCGTGCTAGCAAGCGAATACAACTCCTGCCAGCGCCGTTCCCCATCGTCTTCCACAAACTCAGTCCCGAACACCCAGTTTCGATCACCAAACGAAGCGAAGTATTTCTTCCGCACCCATTCGGCGTTCTTCCCTCTGTGTCGCCGTTTTGTCCACCAAAGCAGCGCCCGGAAAACTCGGCTCTGCATCTTGCTGAACGCTTCTTTTGCCACTACCGGGCTGTGATACTGCGCCCAGCCTCTCAGCATCGGGTTCAGCAGGCGAATGATGACCTCCTGCTTTACCGTCTTGTTAGCACTGATAACCTCCTTAACCTTGCGATAGAACGCCTGCGCGTTTTTCCTGCTTGGCTTAATGAGCAGCGTTCCGGAATACTTCCGGAAATTCCACCCAAGGAAGTCAAAACCCTCGTCAATGCTCACGATCCGCGTTTTCTCCGTGGACAGGGACAACCCTCGAATTGCGAGGAACTGTTCCACCCACGGCTTCACCTCGTGTTCCAAAACTTCCGGCGTGCTGCCGGTGATCACGAAATCGTCCGCATAGCGCACAACATTTACTTTGAGCTTCCGGGTCTGGTTGACACCCAGCGTGGTTTCGAGAAACCGAGCTAGCTGTTGTTCCAGTCCGTTCAGCGCCACATTGGCTAAGGTCGGGGAGATGATGCCCCCCTGTGGCGTACCGGCTTCGGTCGCCTGAAACTGGCCCTGAAATACCACGCCAGCTTTCAACCACTTCCGAAGGATCGCTTTGTCCATAGGGACATTGCGCTCCAGCCAGTCGTGACTGATATGGTCAAAACACCCGCGGATGTCCGCCTCCAATATCCATGAGGCCGAGACCTTTCTGGATAAGTTGACGAATAGCTGGGACATAGCATCCGCAGTAGAACGATTGGACCTGAACCCATAAGAGTTCGGATCGCTCGTCCCCTCGGACACCGGTTCCAGCGCCAGCAGATATAGCGCCTGCATGGCCCGGTCCAACATGGTCGGGATACCCAGAGGGCGTTCCTTTCCGTTGGCTTTGGGGATGAAGACCCTCCGTAATGGCATGGGCCGATACCCCCGGCGTCTCAACCGTCCAATGGCTACCCATCGAACTTCAGGCGAGTCCCAGAGTTCGCGGTCGACACCTGCCGTCCGTTTACCTTGGTTCTCCGTCACTCGTCGCACCGCCGATGCCTTGGCGGAAAACGAGCGGGTCAGAGACCGCTGCAGAGCTTTCACCCTGCGCCAGTCCCGTTCCTGTGTCGCCTTCGCAATTCGAATCTGCATTGCTCGAACATTCTGTTCGACGCGGCGCCAATTGATGTCGCCCCATCGCTGCGGAATGCCGGAGGGCGCAGATTCATCCTCGCGGATCAATGCTTCCATGCTGCTCTCCTATCTTGAGGACTTCCCCAACTAGCAGAGACAACATGCCCCTTGCGGGGTATGTCACCCCCCAAGGGAAGAAAATTAAACAAGCGAGTTCAGTCAGCCGTCTTGCGACGAAAGACCAGTTGGAAGTCTGCCCGCTTTCGCGTGGGATGATGTTTCAACCCCTATCCGGACCATTACAGCCCGACGTTCGCTTTCTCCAACCTCCCATACCCGCACAGCCAACAGCGTTCCTTGCGGTTCGCTTGCCAGAGCCATACAGCGCCCCGGCAGCCATACGGGCTTACCACGTTCCCTGCGCGTTACAAGACCGGGTTAGGGCCTGCCTCTTCGCCGGTGGTCTTACAGCGACGTATTCCGAGCTTCCAGCGGAATAACCGACCACGTACCTTTTGGTTAGTGCCACGCAGCAGCTTAGGCACCGTCATATTCACGGCGTTTATCAGCAGTTCACTTACATTACCCATACCAGCCAGCCTGGCTCCTTGACCCCATTGCTGCTCGGAGTCTCTGCGTCCTTATCTCACGATAATGACGCACCCTTGCGGGGGCTACGTTGTCAGGAAAGCTTCACACCCCACCGTTGCCAGTGACGCATGTCTCCCTAGGCTACTGTCAGTCGCATGACAGGTTCTCTATCGAGGCACCCTCGCGGGTGTATTCGACCGAACCATAACGCGCAGAGCTATACGCTCCGGGAAACCTCACTTCATTACTTCAGTGCCTCCATAGTGGCAGGCGCTTGACGGCGGCGGTCTCTTTCGAGCGCAGACCCGTCCCAAAGAACGTAGCGCCGACCCAACCGGGCCGGTTTGAATGCTATGTAGCGGAGATGCAACGAAAACTACAGTCGCAAACCCACCCGCACCTACCGAAGTAGGGCGTTTAAAGAGAACTTGCCCAAAGGCAAGCGTCCCCGCCTTTGGGCAATGGCTGGACATATATCCAGCAAATAGCAAGCTGCGAGTCAGCCGATGGTCTGGCCTTCCCACAACACATGGACTCGCTCCAACCTTACGGCTGGGCTTGTCAAAGCAAGAAATGGTTGAGATTGGACGGTTCTGGCCGAAGCCTTTCCCTTGTCTCAACAAAGGTCGATGCTCTTAACGTAGAGCTGCCGGACACGAAAGTGCGTGTCGCACGAAAGCGCATATGGTACATGACGCCGTGGGCGAATTCACCCGGGGCCGGCGTCAATCGGATAGGTCGTTGATCTCGCTGGGAAACCGCGGGCCCTGGGGCTCAGGCCGCCAGCAGCGGCACCAGGCCGCCCTGACGGTCCAGCGCGGACAAGTCGTCGAATCCACCCACGTGTGTCTCGTCGATATAGATCTGCGGCACGGTCCGACGGCCGGTGCGCGTCATCATTTCCTCGCGCTTGCCGGGTTCGCGGTCGATCAGGATTTTCTCGATCGACTCGACGCCCCTCTGCTTGAGCAGACGCTCTGCCATCTGGCAGTAGGGGCACACCACCGTGCTGTACATGACGACGCGGGCCATGCGAAATCTCCTTGAATTCAAAACAACGGCGCGGACCGCCCGGGGCGGTACGCGCCGCGAATACTTCGATGAATGGGCTTACTTGATGACCGGAAGTCCGGCCTGCTGCCAGGCGGTCATGCCGCCTTCGAGCGCATAGACCTCACTGTACCCGGCTTCCTTCAGGGCTGCCTGAGCCTTGCTCGAGCGCTGGCCGTTCTGGCATACCACGATGATGGGGATGGCCTTATCCTTTGCAAGACCACCCGCCCGGTTGGGCAGATCGTCGAGTGGCGCGCTCTTCGCTTGCGGCATGTGGCCCTTGGCGAACTCGGCGGCGTCGCGGATATCCACCACCACCGCATTGCGCTTGTTGATCAGCTGCGTGGCGGCGGCCGCGTTGACGCGTTTTCCGCCCGTGCCGCTCTTGATCGTCGGCCAGGCCAGCAGGCCGCCAGACACCACGGCGATGGCGATCAGGGCCAGGTTATTGTAATCGGCGAAGAAATTCACGTTGGCATTCCGTTGGGTTGGGTCGGCGGCATTATAAAATACGCGGTTTCGTGCCCACGCCGATATTTGTCCGTCGCCTCCCGGCCGCCGCCGGCCTTGCGACGGATCGTGCGCACTGCAGGTCATTTACTCCCTGGAAGCAGCATGTACAAGCTCGTTCTCATCCGCCACGGCGAATCCACGTGGAACCTCGAAAACCGCTTCACCGGCTGGGTCGACGTCGACCTGACCGATACGGGCGCCGCGCAGGCCAGGCAGGCCGGCACGCTGCTCAAGGAAGCCGGCTTCGCCTTTGATGTGGCCTACACCTCCGTGCTCAAGCGCGCCATCCGCACGCTCTGGCACGTGCAGGACGAAATGGACCAGATGTGGATTCCGGTGCGCAACGAATGGCGCCTGAACGAACGTCACTACGGCGCGCTGGCCGGCCTGAACAAGGCGGAAACGGCCAAGAAGTACGGCGACGAGCAGGTGCTGGTGTGGCGCCGCAGCTACGACACGCCGCCGCCCGCGCTCGAGCCGACCGACGAACGTGCCTCTTTCGGCGACCCGCGCTACGCCAACGTGCCGCGCGCGGAGATCCCGCTGACCGAGTGCCTGAAGGATACGGTGGCCCGCGTGATGCCGCTGTGGAACGAATCCATCGCTCCCGACATCAAATCCGGCAAGCGCGTGGTGATCGCCGCCCACGGCAACAGCATTCGCGCCCTCGTGAAGTATCTGGACCAGATTTCGGATGACGATATCGTCGGCCTCAACATTCCCAACGGCACCCCGCTCGTCTACGAGCTGGATGCCGACCTGCGCCCCCTGCGCCACTACTACCTGGGCGACCAGGAAGCCATCGCGGCATCCCTGGCCGCCGTGGCCAGCCAGGGCAAGGCCCGCTGACAGCCGGCGCGCGGATGCGCCG
>NZ_ANKP01000036.1:0-9558 GCF_000319775.1 Cupriavidus sp. HMR-1 | reverse complement strand
CCGGCGCACGCTGGCCATGCTCACCGGCGGCCTGTCGGTCGCCGTGCTCGGGGCCACGATCTGGGCCCTGCAGCCGCACCGGCGCGGCGCAGGCTGGCAGAACGAGCTGTACAACGTGGATCGGGTCTCAAAGTCCGAAGGGCTGGATGGGTTGCCGTCCGATTACTCGAAACTGCCGAAGGTGCCCGAGCTGGGGCCGCCGCTGCCGGGCGACCTGGGGCCGGCCATCGTGGCGGCGCAGCAGCCCACCTACATGCCGCCGGGACATGATCCCAACGACGCCTTGCGCAAGGAGGCCGAAGCGGCGGCGGCTTCGGCGGTGTTCTTCCGCTCGGGAAAGCCGGGCCAAGCCGCTGGCGCTGTCGCGCAGGCGGCGCCCGGAGCACCCGGCATGGCCAACGCCTTGGCAGGGTTCGATCCGCTGGCGGCCGGTCCGGCCTCGACGGCGGCCCAGCCCAGTGATCCCACCACCGTGCAGAACCGGCAAGACCAGAAAGAGGCGTTCCTGAAAGGCGGCTCCAAGGAGACTCGCAATTCCGGCAATCTCCAAATGCCAGCCTCGCCGTACCAGGTGATGGCCGGGACGGTGATCGCAGCGGCGCTGGTCACAGGCATCAAGTCCGACCTGCCGGGCGATGTGATCGCCACGGTGACGGAGCCGGTCTATGACACGGCTACGGGCAGGTTCCTGCTGATTCCGCAGGGCTCGCGCATTTTGGGCAAATACAACAGCCAGGTGAGCTTCGGGCAGAGCCGGGTGCAGATGGTGTGGAACCGGATCATCTTGCCAGACACATCCTCGCTGACGCTCGACAACCTTGTCGGCACCGATCCTGCGGGCTACGCAGGGTTGGAGGATGAAGTGGATCAGCATTGGGGCCGCATCTTTGCCGGGGCGGCGCTGACCACGCTGCTGGGTATCGGCGCCGAGTTGGCCGCGCCGGAGAATCGGCAGAACGGCAACCGCATCGTCATTGCCGGGCGCGATGGTCTGCAGGACAGTGTGAACCAAGTGGGGCAGGAGATGACCCGGCGCAACATGAACATCCAGCCGACGCTGACAGCGCGGCCGGGGTTGCCGGTGCGGATCATCGTGGCAAGGGATTTACAGGTTCGAGCTTACCAGCCGCTCTTTCTTCAGCGTGGAGGTGCCCGATGAACATGGCCAGAAAACTCCGGCTTGGGCCGCTGCCATCGACCAGCAGCACCAAGCTGACATTCGCTTGTCCAGCCAGCCTGAAAATGGATCTAGACCGGTACGCCGCTCTTCATGCGCAGACCTATGGCGAAGCGGTCGATGCGGCCACGCTGATCCCGCACATGCTCGAAGCCTTCATGGCGGGGGATCGGGGATTCAAGCGGGGTGGCAAGGCCAAGGCCGTCGCCACCCCGAAGTCAGGATGACGATGCTCCGACATAGATTTAATGAAGAACGCGCGGCTCCAGGCCGTGCGTTCTTCGTTTGGGAAGCCGGTAATATGGGAGTTCAGGTCGGTTGCCGACGCTGCACTCCGTGTCCGATGTAGCGCGATCCGGCTTTCTCTCCCAACGCTCTCATGTGGCACCTAGCCCACACCGCCGAGGTGCCATCGGGTGGCACGATACAGAGCTAACTTGCTGTCTCGTATAAGGTTTCAGGCCAAATGGGATGCCTTGAAAATACTTGACACCGAACATTTTTTATGGCCGCCTCCAGGGATTTTCAGAGATTTCCCCTCAAGAATGGAGTCGCCATGCCGTTTACTCGTCCCCTTGCCGTGCCCCAAGCCGTTGCGCCGGGCCAGTCGTTCGATGCCGAGCCGTTTGAAGCGGCACACGACGCCTGGAGCGACGCCGACGATTACCTGAGGCGCATCCTGACCGCGCGCGTCTACGACGTGGCACGGGAGACCGCGCTGGAGGCGGCGCCGACCTTGTCCGCGCATCTCGGCCACCGCGTCTGGCTCAAGCGCGAGGATCACCAGCCCGTGTTTTCGTTCAAGGTGCGCGGTGCCTACAACAAGATGGCCAGCCTGCCGGCCGATGCGCTTGCCCGTGGCGTGATCACGGCCTCGGCCGGCAATCACGCGCAGGGCGTGGCGCTGGCCGCGGCCCGGCTTGGTGTGCGGGCGATCATCGTCGTGCCCCAATCCGCGCCGCAGGTGAAGGTGGACGCGGTGCGTGCCCACGGTGGCGGGATGGTGGAAGTCGTGCTGGCCGGCGAGTCCTATTCCGATGCCTTCGACCATGCGCTATCCCTGCAGCAACAACACGGAATGACGTTCATCCCGGCGTTCGACGACCCTGACGTCATCGCCGGGCAAGGTACCGTGGGCATGGAGATCCTGCGGCAGCATCGCGGCCCGCTTGATGCCGTGTTCGTGCCGATCGGCGGTGGCAGCCTGGCAGCGGGCGTGGCGGCATATGTCAAGGCGGTCCGGCCGGAAGTCCAGGTCATCGGCGTGCAGACGGAGGATTCCTGTGCCATGGCGCGTTCGCTGGCCGCTGGCGAACGGGTCACGCTCGATGCCGTGGGATTGTTCTCGGATGGCACGGCGGTCAAGCGCGTCGGAGAAGAGACATTTCGGCTTTGCCAGAAGTACCTTGATGGTGTGCTGACGGTGGATACCGATGCGCTCTGCGCGGCGATCAAGGACGTCTTCCAGGACACGCGCAGCCTGGTGGAGCCGGCCGGCGCGCTGGCCGTGGCGGGGCTCAAGCAGTATGCGGCGACGGCGGGCGACGCTTCGCTGGCGCTGGTCGCGATCACATCGGGCGCCAATATGAACTTTGACCGCTTGCGCATCGTGGCGGAACGGGCGGAAGTGGTTGGCGCCGCGCGATGATGGAAGGGGAGGCCGATGATCGCCCAGAAGTTGTCGTACAACTGCGGTGCTTTCGGGCAGAATCAGGGGTGGCACTCTTCCCAGCCACAAGACATTGGAGACATCGAGCATGACAAAGCAGGCAAAGGTCGCACTGGTCACGGGCGCGGCGCGCGGTATCGGCAAGGCAGTGGCGCAGGCGATGCTCGCGGACGGATATCAGGTCGTGCTGGCCGGTCGCACCGCCGAGACGTTGGAAGCCCTGGCCGCGCAAGCCACGGCTGCGGGCCAGACCGCGCTGGCCGTGCAGTGCGATGTGAGTGATGCCGCCTCGGTCGACGCGTTGTACGGCAAGATCCGCGAACGCTTCGGCCGGCTCGATGTGCTGTTCAATAACGCAGGCATCAACGCGCCGGGTGTCAGCATCGACGAACTGTCAGTCGAGCAGTGGAAGGCGGTGGTCGATACCAACCTGACCGGCGCCTTCCTGTGTGCGCGCGGCGCGTTCATGCTGATGAAATCGCAGGACCCGCGTGGTGGCCGCATCATCAACAACGGGTCGATCTCGGCCCACGCGCCACGGCCGAATTCCGTGCCCTACACGGCCACCAAGCATGCGATTACCGGATTGACCAAGAGCCTGTCGCTCGATGGCCGTCCCTGGGACATCGCCTGTGGTCAGATTGATATCGGCAACGCGGGTACCGACATGGCCAACCGCATGGCGCGTGGCGTGCCGCAGGCCAATGGCGAGATCCGCCCGGAGCCGTTGATGGATGTGGCCCACGTTGCCAGCTCGGTACTGCATATGGCCAATCTGCCGCTGGAAACCAATGTGCAGTTCATGACCGTCATGGCGACCAAGATGCCGTTCGTGGGACGCGGGTAATTCGCTGAGGCGGAATCTAGGCGATCCCCCTCTCGCTCGACCGAGAGGGGCGGCCCGTCAATGGGGGCTACCGTGCCGGCCGGCCATGAAAGCCGCCGCATCGGCTGCGGTCATGCCGCGGTTGTCGCGTGCGTTGGGGTCGGCGCCATGCGCCTTGAGTATGTCGACGATGTCCGTGCGCTGGAACATCGCGGCGGTCATCAGCGCCGTGCGGCCGTCAGGCGAGGCGCCTTCGACGTCGGCACCATGCTCGAGCAGGATCTCGACGATTTCCGTGTAGCCCTTGTAGGCGGCTCCAGCGATCGGCGTCTGACCCATCGCATTGCGGATATCGGGCGAAGCGCCGACTTCCAGCAGCGTGCGCAGCGCGTTCGCGTGGCCGTGGTAGGCGGCCAGCATGACGAGGGTGTCGCCTTTTTCATTACGCAGGTTCGGTGGCATGCCGCGTTCGATCAGCGCCGCGAGCGCCACGGCGTCGCCATTGCGCGCGAGATCGAACACCTGGCCCAGCGCGGCGATCATGCGCGCTTCATCTTCCGCGGACATCGTGGCTTGAGGCTGTTCCATCATCATTTTCCTGTCTCGGACGGTTTGTTCGGGATTTGCTGAGTCGTTCCACCCGTGCCTCTCACGGGGGAGGGAGAGGCACGGGTAGTAGGGACTTACTTGGCCTCGATCATCTCGATGGCAGCCGCGACACCCGCACCATAGGCGGGGTCAGCCGCCGTGCAATGCTTGATGTGGGTCTGCTGGATGTGTTTCGACACACCCTTGATCGAGCGGGCCGTGTTGTCGAACAGCGCCTGCTGCTGCGTCGGCGACATCAGGCGGAACAACGCGCCGACCTGCGAGAAGTAGTCGCCGTCCTCGCGATGGTTCCAGTGGTCGGCGGTGCCTTCCAGCGTCAGCGGCGGTTCGCGGAAGTCGGGTTGCTCGGCCCACTCGCCCTTCGTATTGGGCTCATAGGCGATGGCGGCCCCCCGGTTGCCGTCGACGCGCATCGTGCCGTCGCGGTGATAGCTGTTGACGTACTTCGCGGCTTTCGGCGAGTTCACCGGAATCTGGTGATGATTCACGCCGACGCGATAGCGCGCGGCGTCGCCGTACGAGAACAGACGGCCCTGCAGCATCTTGTCGGGCGAGAAACCGACGCCGGGAACGATCGTCGACGGTGCGAACGATGCCTGTTCGACTTCGGCGAAGAAGTTGTCCGGATTGCGGTTCAGTTCCAGCACGCCGACTTCGATCAGCGGGTAGTCCTTCTTCGGCCAGATCTTGGTCAGGTCGAACGGGTGGTAGGGGACCTTGCTGGCTTCGGCTTCCGGCATGATCTGCACGCAGAGCTTCCAGCGCGGGAAATCGCCACGTTCGATTGATTCAAACAGATCGCGCTGGTGATATTCGCGGTCCTGGCCCGTGATCTCCGCAGCTTCCTCGTCAGTCAGGTTCTGGATGCCCTGCTGGGTGACGAAGTGGAACTTCACCCAGAAGCGCTCCATGTTGGCGTTGATGAAGCTGTAGGCATGGCTGCCGAACCCGTGCATATGACGCCAGGTGCGTGGGATACCCCGGTCACTCATGACGATCGTGACTTGGTGCAGGGCTTCGGGCAGGCCGGTCCAGAAGTCCCAGTTGCTTTCGGCGCTACGCATGCCCGTGCGCGGGTCGCGCTTCACGGCGTGGTTCAGGTCGGGGAACTTCAGGGGATCGCGCAGGAAGAAAACCGGGGTGTTGTTGCCCACCAGGTCCCAGTTGCCTTCCTCGGTGTAGAACTTGATCGCAAAGCCGCGGATGTCGCGTTCCGCATCGGCAGCGCCGCGCTCGCCGGCCACCGACGAGAAGCGCAGGAACAGGTCGGTTTTCTTGCCAACCTGTGAGAACAGGTTGGCGCGCGTGTACTTGGTGATGTCATGCGTGACCGTGAACGTGCCGTAAGCGCCGGCGCCCTTGGCGTGCATGCGGCGTTCCGGAATCACTTCACGGTCGAAGTGGGCAAGCTTTTCGAGGAACCAGACATCCTGGAGCAGGGCGGGGCCACGCGGGCCGGCGGTCTGAACGTTCTGGTTATCGACAACGGGCGCGCCAAATGCGGTCGTGAGCTTATTCATAGTCATTCCTTGATGCAGTCGTGCGATCCGGAGGGGTCGCGTCTGGACATTTGTGGGACGGAATTGCCGCGGCTCGTGGCCGCGTCATCGAGTGCGCCGGGGAACTGACTCGCCGGCAGGAGTTGCAGTCAACTATCGCAGAAGGGGTCGTTCAAGTCATATCGTATTGATCAATGGCCGCGATAGTGCACAGACTTTTCGAGCGGGCCATTAAGTGGTTTACGTCTGGGAAGGGCTCCGCTTTCTCGCATTTTTCGGATCAGGTCAAATTCTGTGCTCGGCATTGACAGGAAATTGACGTGTATCAGTCGATTCTTTGCAGTGTCTGGACGGCAGGCTGAATAGGCTGAAAGCAGGACAACTACGACCATGCCGCACCATGTGGATCGTCTACCGTTTTGGCCTTGCCGCCATTGCCTTGATCGCCCTGATTGCGCTGTTCGTGTGCCAGTACCGGCTATCGGCCAGGCTGGCGCGCCGCGAAGCAAAGCTCGATGGGCAGCAGGCGCATGAGGAACCCGGCGCTATTGAATCGTGAGGCGCGGCCCGTTCAAATGCGACGCGCGCTCGACCTGAATCCTCCCTGTGGCAGGTTTTCCGTGCCTTTTCAGGCTGCGTTCCTATCCTTACAAGGTGAAAATCATGCGCAGGAGATGACATGCAAGCGAGGTTTGCGCGCGGCATCGCGCAGACGCCACTGACGGTGGCAGCCCGGGAATTTCCGCTGGCGGAGGAGGCCGCCATGCCCGAGGTTGGCGACCTGGTGACCGTCTTCAGTCAGGATCTGGTGACGGAGTTCAGCATCCGGCTGAACGCCGCGGCGGGGCCGGATCTCTGGTACGGCGTGATCTACGCCATCAGCCGGGGAACCGAGATGCTCGTCGTCGCGGAGGGTCTCGAGCTTGACGATGTGGTCAGCGTCAGGCGGCAGGAAGTTGCGTCCGTCATCAAGGCGGACAGCCAGCATTGAGAATCGGCAGCCAGGTGTGGGACGGCGGCAGGCGTTGCCGCCGGGGGGCTGCTGCGGGTATGCTGCGCGTGCATTCGTATGCCAGAAACCGTAACGCCCGCCCCCAGCCAGCAAGTCGCCGTTCCCATGTCCTCGCCCCTCCCCGTACCTGCTACCACTCGCCAGTTCATCGCCGGACCTGCCGGTCAGATCGAAGTTCTCGTCGATACGCCGGCCGCTGCGCCGATCGGCGTTGCCGTGGTGGCGCATCCGCATCCGTCCCAGGGCGGTAACGCCGAACACAAGATTCCCCAGCTGCTTGCGCGCATCCTGCAGGCGCATGGTTTCCTGGCATTGCGGCCGAACTATCGCGGCGTTGGCCAGAGCGAAGGGGAGTACGACGAAGGGAACGGCGAAACGGACGACGTGCTGGCCGTGATCCGGTATGGGCAATCAGCGAATGCGGGGCTGCCGCTGGCATTGGCTGGATTCTCGTTCGGCGCTTTCGTCCAGGCGCGCGCAGCCGAGGTGCTCACCGCCGCGGGCGAGTCGATGGCGCACTTGATGCTGGCGGGAATGCCCGCTGGCGCGTTGTCCGACACGTTGTCCTATGACACGCCGACGGTCCCCGCCCACGCACTGGTCGTGCACGGAGAGCGCGATGAGCGGGTACCGCTGGTGAACGTTTTCGACTGGGCGCGACCGCAGGAACTGCCGGTGGTCGTGGTACCGGGCGCCGGACACTTCTTCACGGGGAAACTGCCCGGCCTGCGCCGCGTGGTGGAGAGCTATCTGCGGCGGCCGGCCGAGTGACCGGCTGATCGGTAGTTACTGGGTCAGAACTCGTACATGATCGAAATATCGCCGGTCATGTTGGCCGAGTGAGATACGACCGGGCTGTTGCGCGCATCGCCGACGAGCGCTGCGATGCCGAAATCGGCCGTGGCGAACCAGTGCTTGCCGAAGAACCACATCGCGGATACCCCCCCGCCGTATGAGCGGATGCCGGCGCCGGCATGGTACTGGGGCAGTCCTGAACGCGCCGATTGCTCCGCCGTGACACCGTACCAGCGACTCATGTAGGCCGAATCCGCGACCGTCATGGTGGGACCCGCGAACCAGGCGAACTTGTCCGAACTGCCCGGCAGCGGCATGTACGCGCCGAGGTCGCCCAGCCACCCGTTGGCACCCCCGAACTGGCGCCGCGCGTTCGCGCGAATCACAAGCGGAAACTCCTTCGAGACCACGTACTCCGCGAACAGCTTCGACTCGACCGCCATCCCGATGTTGCCGAGTCCGGCCAGATGGTCGTGGTCGTGCTTTTCGCGTCGGCCGAAGTCATAGGTCAGCGCAATACCGGCGCGCCAATGGTCGGAGTGGACGATGTTCCAGCCGAGGCCTTCGCCAGTGGACAGGAAGCCTTGGTCGCGGTACCGGATGTCGATCGCCGGGCCCGCCAGCGGATAGTAGTTGCCGGTGCCGTCGTAATACGGGCTGATACGGGCTGCCATGCCCAGGCGAACCGTCCAGTCGGGCGGGGGCCCCTCGAACAGCTTTTCCAGCGGCACGCCTACCGAGTACTGCCACTCGGCCAGCGGGGCCGGCGTCTGGGCGTGGGCTCGCGGCGCGGCCAGCAAGGCCACCAGCGCGAACATCGCCGTGGCGAGCCACAGTATCAGGGCGCGCGGGTACCGGCCATGTGCCACACCAGCCTGGTAATCCGAATTCGTCGACAAGTAATCACTCCGTTTCTTCTGGCGCTTCCCATGGGGGAAGGTGCGATGCAAAACCGGTGTAACGGCGCTGGCGGACGTGCGGATGACGCAAAGTCATCATTTTGCTGAAACCCGATTGCTGAAACCCGATGGCCATTGTGGCCGACGTGGCGGCCGGCGACCAGCCCTCCCCGGTCAGCCGTCAGTCGTCAGCCGTCAATTCCTGGCGCCGCGCTCGTCGTCCCATTGCCAGTCGCGCCGCATGATCAGGAATGTGAAGGATGTGGACCAGCCTATCAGAATCAGGCCCACCAGCGGCTGTACGGCAGCCAGCAGACGCAGCTGGCCGATCGGGACGATGTCGCCGATGCTCTGTGTGGTGAAGGTTTCGAGGGAGAAATAGATATACGCCGCGGGGCCGTGCTCTTGCATGCCCGTCAGGCGCCCGATGCCAAGCCACTCGGTGCCGAGCCAGTAACCGCCGCTGAAAATCACGGCTTCGATGCAATGTGTGAGGATGATCAGCAGGATCATCACGGCAATGTTGAGTTTGCCGCTAAGGCGCTTGGGGTGAATCGAGGAGATTAGCCGAAGTGCTTCATAGTGCAGGCCGACGCAGATAACGGTCAGGCCGGCCGTGAGTCCGACTGCAAGAAGGTAATTAATTGGCGTGTCTGGCATCGTTCGCCGGGAGTTCGCGAGTGATGGGCAGACTATATACGGCGGCTTGATGCTTGCGCCATGGTGCGCACAAATGCCAACACGGCGTGAACGCATGGCAGAGTGCATTCACGCCGCGCTGGATTGCGCACTGATGGCTTTCTTCAACTTGCTGCGGGGGCGCAGTTATTAGTGTCGTGTGTCGGGCTCAGACAGGTAGCGTCTGGACCACGATCGCGGCGGCGGCGCCGGTGGCGGCTGTGACGGCCAGCCATCCACTCAGGATCAGGGCACTGTTCTTGAAGCTCATGATGGACTCCGGGGCAACAACCGGAGCCGGCCAGAACAGTGGCCCTGATGCGACTCCGGTTACTTCTTTTCAACTACCGCCAGCATGGGGCGGGGCTCAGGCGTTTGCGCCTTCGGTGTACGG